>JAYVXO010000222.1:0-3555 GCA_043785105.1 Fimbriiglobus sp. | reverse complement strand
GTGGCGATGCATCCGTGCGCTCCGGTCTGAGTTTGCCAGCCTTACCCCAGCCGTTTACCAAGCCGCCCAGATTCCAACAACATCAATCAACACGGCCTACGGCAAACGGTCGGGTATTAAAAGTAATCATGTTCTTCGCGGATCGACATTCGGCGACATTTGATGACCTCAAGGAATATGTGGCTGAAGAAGTTCAAGATAGTACCGTATTTACTTGGCTCACAAGAACCAATAACGCGCTCAATACGGATCGCGCCTCTTGGCGACTAACTGCCAGTAACCGAGTTGTACGAAAAATCCCAAATCAATGACTTTCAAACATTTTCACGGCTGAAAGCGCCATGAAAGTGTAGTGAAAGTACGCCGTCTTATAGTTCCTTCACGCTCATGCAGCGAATGGAGGAACTATGCAAAAGTCAGATTTATCGACCGACGTTATCGAAGAGATTCCGGACCCGGAAACGGTACGGCTTTTATTGGCCGAAACGATCCGTCGTCGGGAGCTACTTAAGTCGCTTCTTCGCGTTGCTCAACGCAAAGCCAACTACCCACCGCCAAAACGTCGCCTCGTTCAACGTGATGCTTTGGGAGACACGGGGGTGGCCCGTGGCTGATACTCTTGCCGTTCCCATTATCGCATTGACCCCTGGCACGCTCGACCACTCCGCGTTTGCTGGGGTGTTGTCAAAAGGTGAACGCACGTTCGACAGCCACACAGCTGCCGGGACGATCGGGCTTCGCCACACGCATCGAGAATATGCCCATCCGCACTCACTCACGAAGGTTGCCATGCAAGCGCACGAACCACTTCTAAACGAAGATGAAGCGGCCCAAATCCTGACTGTTGAACCCCAGACGCTCGCGGATTGGCGAAGTACCGGCCGCTACAACTTGCCGTTTATCCGCATGGGCCGACTCATCCGTTACCGCCGCGCGGACCTGGATGCGTGGCTCGAATCTCGCGTCGTCGGCGGGAAACAACTCCCAAAAGAGCAGCGTGTGTAATCGCCGAAACCTAGTGGCAAAAGTGGCAAGGCTTCAACCATCATGAACTCGGCTCGGAAGTAACGATGGTAACGCACAACGAAGATGAGGCGATGGAACGGGTGACGGGCGCGAAACCCTGTCCGGTTTGCGGCAAGGCCGATTGGTGTTTGCGACGCGATGACGACTCGGCGGCAATTTGCCAGCGGGTCGAATCCGCGAAACGTTGCGGCGATGCGGGATGGCTGCACGTTCTCCGCGACACGCCAAAAGTCGTGATTCATAACGGGCGGATCAACACAATGGCGAAACCCTCGAAAACGGTGAACTGGCGTGAGAGAGCAGAAGGCTTTGCCGCGATACTGGCCAGCAATCCTTTGTTTCAGGTCGCGCTAGCTAAAAAACTCAGCTTGCCTGTCGAAGCCTTCGATGGCTTCACACTCGGCGTGAACGGCATCATGACCGACGGCGCTGAATTCACAATTCCCGAACGCGATGGGGACGGTGGTGTCATCGGCATCGCAACGCGAATCGAACGCAAAGAACAGGGGGCCGGGAAAAAGTGCATCACGGACAGTAAACGGGGGTTGACCATTCCCGACGGTTGGCAAGATCGCAGCGGACCGGTGTTCGTCGTCGAAGGCTTCACCGATACCGCAGCGATTAACGCGACGAAGCTGAAGTGCGTGGGGCGTCCATTGAACTCTGGCGGTGCCAAGCATCTCGCAAAACTCTTCGCCAGTCTCTCAGTAGACGTGCCGATCGTCATTGTCGGGGAAAACGACGCGAAAGCGAACGGGGATTGGCCGGGTCGAGACGGGATGAAACAAGTTGCAAAGTCGTTGGCGAGACCGATTCTAACCGCACTGCCGCCGCAAGAGGTGAAGGACGTTCGCGCGTGGCTGATTGACCCGGCACGCGGGGAAGCAACTTGGGAAGAGCGTGGCCGCGAACTCACAGACTACCTGCTCAAGAACGCCGTGGTGATCGACTCGAAGGCCAAAGCGAAAAAAGTGTCAGCGGCTGTACGAGAAGCTGCGGCTGATGCGGGGCGGGAAGTCGTCGATGGCGGCAAAGTGGACCCCACAACGGATCAGGCCAACGGGATCCGCTTTGCCCGTGAACATCACGAGAACGCACGCTACACCGCCGACCGCAGGTGGTACTCGTGGAATTTCGATAGATGGGTTCACGATGATTTGGGCGCACTGATGAGGATGGCGAAGAAAACGGCCGCGAAGCTTCTCACCGATGCCACGGAGATGTTCATTGCGGCAAAGACGAATGAAGAAAGAGACGAAGCCGAGCGACTCATTGAGTCCGCCATCGGGACGCAATCGAAGTCACGGCTGACGAACATGCTCGCGTTGGCACTGAGCGAACTACCGATACCGATTCTTCTCTCCGACTTCGACAAGCGACCCGACGCGGCTTTCCTGTTGAACTGTCCGAACGGCACGTTGGACCTGCGTTCCGGGAAACTTCGACCGCACTCCCGCGACGACATGCTCACGCAACTTTGCCCGACCCCGTTCGACCCGTCCGCGACGTGTCCGACTTGGGAGCGGTTCATCAACGCCATCTTCGCAGGCGATGGCGAACTGATCTCCTTCGTCCAGCGGTGGCTCGGCTACGTCTTGAGCGGCGACACGTCGATTCACGTTTGCCCTGTGCTTTGGGGTGGCGGCTCGAACGGGAAAAGTGTTTTCCTCGAAACGATTATAGAAGTCATGGGCGGGGATTATTCCGGCAAGGCCGCGCCGGATTTGATGATCGCAAAACACGGGCATGCTCACCCGACCGAACGCGCGGACCTGCGCGGCAAACGGCTGGTTGCGCTGACGGAAACGGCGGAAGGCGCCCGCATCGACGAACCGCTGTTGAAGGAATTGACCGGAGGTGACAGCATCAAGGCGCGGTTTATGCGGCAGGACTTCTTCGAGTTTAAGCCGACGCACAAGGTTTGTATCGTCACGAACCACCGCCCTCGCGTGAAGGAGGGCGGCCACGGCATTTGGGGACGGCTGCGGCTCATCCCGTTCGACGTGCGGTTCTGGAGCGAAGGGGATGAACCGGGTGCCGATCACCTCAAGACCGACAAGGGACTCAAGGCGAAGCTCATCGCCGAAGCGCCGGGCATTCTGGCTTGGATGGCGAGAGGCTTTCAGGCACTCCGGGCCGCCGATATGGAACTCGGCACGCCAGCCGCAGTGACGAACGCGACGAAAGTTTACGAGGAAGCCGAGGACGTTGTCGGTCAGTTCATCGCGGAACGGTGCGAGCTGAATTCACGTGCCGAAGAAAAAGCGAAAGAGGTGTACTACGCTTATGTCAAGTGGTATGAGAGTGAGGGCGATGGTAAACCGTTTTCACAAAGGCAGTTCGGTACACGTTTGACGGCAAAAGGCGTCAGGAAACGAAAGAGCGGTGTCTACATCTACACGGGAATTCGTCTATGCAATCAAAGCACCCCAGACACAGATTCTGGACGATTGGGACGATTGGACGCCGATTCCGGGTTAAGCGACGATTTCTATAGCGCGAAGGCCATTCATACCGAAAACGGCGTCC
>JAYVXO010000221.1:0-3568 GCA_043785105.1 Fimbriiglobus sp. | reverse complement strand
TGACCGCGAAGTGGCAGATCGTCCAGGATGCCGTCCGCGCGTACCGAACGACTCCGCGATACCGCCTTCAAAATGCCGCGACTGCGTAACTCCTATATTTAATGTTGTTCAGCAACAAGAATTTATTCGTCCGATTCGTGTGATTCGTGGTGACGTGTTGAATCTGGGTTTTACCAATGAGTGCGCCATGCGAATTGTTGTGATCGAAGGCGATGGCATCGGTCCGGAAGTGACGGCGGCGGCGTGCCGTGTGGTGGCTGCTACGGGCGTGGCCATTGAATGGATCAAAGCCGATGCGGGACTTGTGGCGGCGGAAATTCATGGCGAACCGCTGCCCGAGCAAACGCTGGATTTGATCCGAAAATATCGCGTCGCGTTGAAAGGCCCCTGCACGACACCCGTGGGTAAAGGGTTTCGGTCGATCAATGTGCGGCTGCGTCAAGGTCTCGATCTCTATGCCAGTGTTCGCCCCGTCAAAACGCTGCCGGGCGTCCGGACGCCGTTCGACAAAGTCGATCTCGTCGTGGTGCGGGAAAACACGGAAGGCTTGTACGCGGGCCTCGAACACCAAGTCGTTCCGGGGGTGATTGAAAGCCTTCGAGTGATTACCCGACCTGCCTGTGAACGGATCGTGAAGTTCGCCTTCGAGCTTGCCCGCAACTCCGGACGGCACCTCGTGACGTTCTGCCACAAAGCGGATGTCATGCGGCTTTCGGACGGGCTGTTTCTGGAATGCGCGCGGGAAGTGGCCGATGCGTACCCGTTCATTCGGTTCGACGAAAAGCCGATCGACAACGTGTGCATGGAACTCGTATTAGACCCGACGAAGTTCGATGTGTTGGTCATGGAAAACCTGTTCGGCGATGTGATTTCCGACCTCTGCGCCGGCTTGGTGGGCGGCCTCGGTGTCGTTCCCGGTGCGAACCTTGGTACCCGGTACGCGGTGTTTGAAGCGGTCCACGGCTCCGCACCGGACATTGCGGGCAAGGGCCTGGCCAACCCCATCGCCCTCGTGCGGAGCGCGGCCATGATGCTCGATTACGTCGGGGAACGTGCGGCTGCCGCGCGCATCGAACAGTCCGTGACGACGACGTTACAAGCGGGTATCGGGCTGACACGCGATTTGGGCGGCGATGGCAACACGGAGACGATCACGACGGAACTGGTGAAGAACGTGGTGGGGTGATGTGTCCATTCAATACACTCGGTGACTCATGCACAAAATCGTTCTGATTCAAGGCGGCGGCGTGGGGTTGGATCAAGAAGCATCAGTCCGACAACTCCTGGACGCGGCGGGTGTGGCTGTCGAGTTTGACGTGCATCTCGCGGGGCGGGCCGCGCTGGACGCGGGGTTATCAAAAGACGCGATCCGCGAGACGACCATTAGCGCCGTGCGCAAGGCTGGAATCGCCCTGAAGACGAAGTTGCATCAACCCTTGGGGGCTGGTACGCCCACCGCACACGGGCCGAAGGTGCCGCCGAACTACAACGTCGAATTTCGGAAACGGCTCGGGCTGTTTGCCTCCGTGCGCCCTGTCCACAATTTGGCCGGACTGCCAAGCCGATTCACTGGCGTGAACTTCCACATCGTCCGCGAGATTACCGAAGACCTCTACACGGCCAGCGAACACGAGATCGTGCCGGGGGTCGTGCAAAGCTTCAAGATTGTCACCGAAACCGCGTGCCTGCGCTTCTTCCGCTACACCTTTGAACGCGCTCGAAGGCTCGGCAAGAAGTCGATCCACTGCATCCACAAAGCCAACATCTTGAAACTGGCCGATGGACTATACCTCGATTGTTTCCGCCGAGTGGCGACCGATTATCCAGACATTGCCGCGAAAGAAATGATCGTGGACAACACCTGTATGCAACTCGTCTCGAAGCCCCATCAGTTTGAAGTGCTAGCTGCCGGGAACTTGTACGGCGATCTGCTCAGCGACCTTGGCGCCGGGTTAGTCGGTGGGATTAGTGCGACCTCGGCGATCAACGTCGGCGACGGCGTGAAAGTTTACGAAGCCGTCTATGGGGCCACACACGAAGCCGTCCGCCCCGACCACGCCAACCCGTTACCGCTCATCGTGCCAATGCTGGAGTTGTTGAAAGACCTCGGCGAAGCAACCGCCGCTAAACGCATTTTGAAAGCGGTCGAGAGAGTCATGTTAGAAGGTCGAATCAAGCCATTTGATTTGGGCGGTTATGCCGGGACATCCGAATTGACAGATTCGATTGTGAAACAAATTCACGCGGCCCAGTAGTTTCGTGTTCTGAATGCGAGTGATTTGAGGATTGCACGGTTCAAACCGTGAAGTTTTCACGATAGGGATCGGCCATCTGCAGTTTTTGGTTCGCTTCTACGTGTCGATATTGCCAAATACGATAACATAGAACGTAGCAGTTCTACTTCTCTCATTGGCCGCTTTGTTTCTTCTCTTTCTTACGGGAGTCTTTATGAAGTCCACCGTGCGCTTACGTTCCGCATTTACCCTGATTGAGTTATTGGTCGTGATCGCCATCATCGCCATCCTGATTGGTCTGCTGCTACCTGCCGTCCAAAAAGTCCGCGAGGCAGCGGCCCGCATCAAGTGTTCCAACAACATGAAGCAACTCGGGTTGGCGCTCCACAACTATGAAGGGACGTACCAATCTCTTCCACCTGCCAGCGTTCAACCCCCGAACGGCGGCCCGTATTCTGACCTCTCTGAGTACTTGAAAGTGGGCTTCAACGGCACACTCGGTTCGCACTACGCCAGACACAGCTTTCTCTCGATACTGTTGCCGTTCATCGAACAGGCCAACGTCTTGGCCCAGGGCGCGGGCGGTATCAACTACCGTCTCGATTGGGACAACGTCGCCAACCGACCCGTCTCGAGTACGCGAATCCCGACCTACGAATGCCCATCGGCGCCGAACGACCACACCATCCCGGCGACGTTGGGCACACCCGCACTCGGGTTCGTCGCGCGGACGACGGATTACTTCGCCACGACGCGCGCCAATAACGTACCGAACGCCTGGGTTGCGGTCGGCCTCCAATTTCCCGGCGGCGCGACTGGTACAACGGCGGACTCGAACGCCGTCCTCGGGATTTTGGTCAACGCCAAGCGAACGCCGTTCTCCGCCGTGACGGATGGACTTAGCAATACGTTTATGGTCGCGGAAGATGCCGCGCGGCCTGACGGGTGGGCGTATGGTAAAAAATACACGCCTCAGCCGACGTTCGTGAACGGTGCTTGGGCCGGTGCGGGTTTTGACATCGTGTGTGCCGGTACAATCGCCCCGGCAGTCGCGGGAACCCAGCCCGCAAAGGCCACCGGCGCGAACGCCGCGCTCGCCAACACCGCCTGCTCGGTCAACTGCTGGAATCAGAGCGAAATCTATGCCTTCCACACCGGCGTTGCCAACGTGTGCATGGGCGATGGCTCCGTGCGAACCGTGAAGTCCACATTAAGCATGGCTTCCCTGTTCAAGTTCGCCGTTCGCAACGACGGCAATGTCATCAGCGACGAATAAGTTCAGTGAGAGTTGGCAGGACGCGCAAAGCCCACGGTTCATGAACCGTGGGCTTTGC
>JAYVXO010000220.1:0-31160 GCA_043785105.1 Fimbriiglobus sp. | reverse complement strand
CCGCCGCCGCCCGTCGTGTTCACGATGACGATCACCTTTGCGTTCAGGCCCGGAGTGGCCAGATCGGTAATCGAGATGGATTGGCTACCGAGCGTGTTGAGCGTCACGGTGAAACTGTGGACGCCCTTATCCAAACTCCCGAACGTGTAGTCGGCGGGAAGTCCGGCGATACCGGCGGTGTTTGCGAAGTGAATCCTGCCGAAGTAGTTCGACACCGTGTTGCCGTAGGCGTCCAGGACGTTCACCTTGAGCGTGAAGGGGGTGCCGACGGTGATGTTCGAGGGGACGGCGAGGACGAACTTCGCTGCCGCCCCGTTCGTCACTACAAAATTCGTCAGCGTGGCGAGCGTGGCCGCACTCGCCGCATCGACCACACTCATCGACCAGACCACGGCGTTGGGGGTGGAGGTCTTCAGGACGACCGTGAAGGTGTGGAGACCACCATCGGCAACCGTGAAGTTGTAGTCGGTTGGCAAGCCCGCCTGGACGTCGGTGCTGGTGAATTTCACCTTGCCCCGGTAGCCCGTGATCGTGTTGCCGAACGCATCCACCACTTGAACTCGTAAGGAGATGGCATCGCCCGCCGCGACGAGGACGTGGCCTTTGCTATCGGTGCCGTTCGGAACCGATAGTCGGAAGCCCGCAAACGCACCGACACTTACCGTGATGCCCGCTTGGGAACCCATCAACAATCCACTGATGTCGCGTGCCGTGATCGACTGGGTGCCCGTTGTTTTGAACGCCGCCGAGAAGGTGTGAACTCCGGCGTCAGCCGCAGTAAACGTATAGCTGGCTGGCAACCCGGCCTGCCAATCGGAGCTCGTGAAGTAAACCGTTCCGGTGTACCCGGCAGCGAGTTGGCCGATCGTGTCGCGTACCGTGACGGTGAACGTGTGGGCGACACCCGCCGCGGTGGCCGGGTAGTCCGTGACCGCGAACAGGGCGGCGACGGGTGGCGTCGCGTTACTGGACATCGTGCCGAAGATCAACGAATTCGTGACATCCGTGGCGGTGATCGTTTGCGTCCCGACGGTCATGAACGTGACATTACCAGCGGCGATGCCGTTCACCAAAGCGACAGTGGCAGGTAGGACCGCAGCCGCGTCGGAACTGGTGAAATGAACCGTGCCCGTGTAGCCCGTGCCTACGTTACCGTAACCATCTTGTGCGGCGATCGTAATGGGGCGGGTGACACCGATGGCACCACCACCGCCGGCCAGTGTGAGCTTGGTTGTGGCCGCCGGGGTGACGGTGATGTTCGAGGTGCCGGTGATGACGCCGGCGACTTCACTGACGCTGACGTTCTTGACTCCGGCCGTCTTCAACGTCGCCGAAAACGTGTGGACGCCGGCGTCGGCGGACGTGAAGGTGTAGTCGGCGGGCAGCCCAGCCTGTACGTCCGAACTGGTGAAGTGAACGGTGCTGGTGTAGCCCGCACCGACGAAGCCGCCGTTGTCGAGGGCCGACACGGTGACGTTCAGGGTGTCGCCCGCCGTGCTAGTCGTCGGGGCGGAAACGCCGAACCGAGAAACCGGCGCCGTCACCATCACACTGCCGCTGAAGGGGGTCATGAACGGCGAGGTCACGGTGATCGTCTGCGGACCGGCCGTGACTAACTGGATCGATCCGCCGAACGAATGCGTTCCCGCGTCGAGTGCGGTGAACGTGTAGGAGAGGCCCGTCGGTGCGGCCGGATCGCTGCTGTTGACGTACACCGTGCCGCGGAAGCCAGTGACGACATTGCCAGCGGCGTCAACCGCCGCGACCGTCATCGGTAATGACGAGCCGCTGGTGGTCGAAGCCGGCATCGACACCGAGTACCCGACCGCCCCCGCGAGGTTCGAGACGTCGTCGTGGGCGTTCATGACGACCGTCGCACCGGCCACGGTGGAGTAGGCGAAATCGACCGCGCCGTCGCCGTTGAAGTCGCCGTGCGTGCCGGATTGGAATCGACCGGCTGGCGTGGCGTAGTTGACGTTGGGGTAGAAGTTTCCGTCCCCCTTACCGAGACTGACCATGTAAGTGGTTGCGCCACGGACGGCGAAGTCCTGCTTGCCGTCGCCGTTGAAGTCGCCGACTTCGATCTCGTAGCCGGTCTCCGGGATACTGTAGGTGTGTGGGGCCGCGTAGGTACCGTCGCCGTTGTTGAGGATCACGCTCATCGACGTGGCGGAGTACGAGTTGGGAACGGCGAAATCCAGGTAGCCGTCGTTGTTAAAGTCGCCGGTGGCCAAGTAAACGGGGGCCGAATAGGCGTAGATGTTCACCGCCGGGTCGAAGGTGCCGTCGCCGTGGCCCTTCAAGACGGTGATGGTGCCGATGCTGACGGTGTTGGACGTGGCGAGGTCGAGAAAGCCGTCGCGGTTGAAATCGCCGACGACGGTGTTGGTCGTGCCGCCGGGGGAAGCCGTGTCGCGGTGGGCTTGGAAGGTGCCGTCGCCGTTGCCGAGCAGCACGGTGGCGTACCCGCCGGCGAACGTAGCGAGATCCAGTTTGCCGTCGTTGTTGAAGTCGCCCACGTTGATCGAATGCCCGCCAAGCAACACGGCATTCGCGGACGGTGCCGAGAACGTGCCGTCGCCGTTGCCCATCAAAATGTTGATCGTACCCGAGGTGCCGAGGACGGCGAGGTCGAGTTTCCCGTCGCCGTTGAAGTCGCCCGCTTTGGCGTCTGTTGAATTGGCTCCCGAGGCAAAACTGACCATCGGTTGGAACGTGCCGTCGCCGTTGCCGAGGACGACGCTCACCGACCCGGCGACGGCGGAATTGACGACCGCCATGTCCTGTTTGCCATCGCCGTTGAAATCGCCGAGCGCGATCCCGCCCGAGGCCCCGCCGGTGGCGACGCTCGTCGCCCCCAGGAACGTCGGCACGGTGCGGTCTTCGAGAAACTCGACCCCGAGTTGGGTGCGGGTGGCGCGGCGAACCCGGCGGTTCGGGGGGACCGGATTGCCGAGTAGTTTCTTGCACCAGGACGAGAACATGGGAGGAACCTTTCACGTACATTGAGATGGAGCGATTCGATCCGGGTGACTATGTTCAGAAATGGCGGAACAGTCTGTTACCCCGTCTACCAAGGGAACGGGATTGGGCCGCGCCGTCCGCCAAGTTGTGCCGAGGTGGTTTATTTTGCCGAGGTGTCGAAAATTCGTGGCGGACGGCGGACGCGGATTCGATTCCTCTAGGTAATGACCGCGATGGCAACCGAACTGAACCCGAGGCCGAACCGTGGCGATGACGGAATCGCCACGGATGCGTCGTTGTTACGCCGGTTCCGGTTGGGCGAAGGGGACGCCGCCACCGAACTGTACAAGCGGTACGCGAACCGGCTGGTCAACCTGGCCTCGGCGCGGGTGACGGCCGACTTGAAGCAGCGGGTGGACCCCGAAGACATTGTTCAATCGGTGTTTCGCACGTTCTTTCGGCGTGCGGCCTTGGGCCAGTACGAAGTGCCGGACGGCGAAGAACTGTGGAAACTGTTTCTGGTCATCGGGCTGAACAAGATTCGGGAAGTCGCCGCCCACCACTACGCCGAGAAGCGGGATCTGCGGCAGACGACCGGCGGGGATGCGACCGAGCAAGCATCGACTGAGAACAACGAGTTTGCCCTGGTCGCACTGCAACTGACGATTGATGAGCTGCTCGCCCCGTTGCCGCCCACGTACCGCGAGATCATCCGGTTGCGCATTGACCGGCACGAGATTGCAGACATTGCCGTGCAGACGGGTCGATCGAAACGATCGGTCGAGCGGATTCTTCACGAGTTTCAGCGGAAGTTGCACGGGTTGATCGATGCCAACTAGCCCGAACCGACCGACGGCCCCGCCCGACCTCGATCTGGAGTTGGACGGGTACGTGGAAGCCTTTGAAACGGCTACGCGGAGCCGGGCCGCCGACCTCGCCGAATTCCTGCCGCCGTCGGGCCACCCGAAGTACCGGGCGGTGTTGTGTGAACTGATCCGGGCCGACCTGGAATTCGCCTGGGAACGCGGCGATTGCCCGCGACTGGAAACGTACCAGGCCCGGTTCCCCACGCTGTTCAGCAACCCGGATGATCTGCGTGAGGTCGCCGCCGAAGAGTTCCGCTTGCGCCGCACCGCCGGGGAACACCCCGACCCCGATGAATACTTCGAGCGATTCGGGGTCGATCTGTTCGACATCGCTTCTGACGATTCCTCGCAAACCAAAGTCGTCGCACCGTTCCCAATCGACACGTGGCCGGATGACCGAATCCCGCACCCCGGCGACACGATCCCGCCGGGGTTTGTCCTCGAAGCCGAACTCGGTGCCGGAACGTTTGGCCGCGTGTTTCTCGCCCGCCAAGCCGATCTTGCGGAGCGACCCGTCGCGGTCAAGTTATCGTCGAAGCTCGTTCACGAATCGCAAATCCTCGCGCGGCTTCAGCACACCAACATCGTGCCGGTCTACTCCGTTCACCGCGTCGGGCGGTTTCACGCCTTGGTGATGCCCTACCTGGGCCGCACGACGTTCGCCGATCTCATCCACACGTTCCGCCAAGCCGGTGACCGTCCCGCGTCCGGTAAAGCAGTCGTCAGCACGCTCGTCGATCGCGCGGCGGGGACGGCCCCCGCGAGTTCGCTTAACCCGAATTCGGCACCCGCCGCCGCGAACACCCATTCCGTACCGCCCGGTTTGTCGCGGTCCGCGCTCGACACGCTCAGCCGGTTCACGTTCGTCGAAGCGGTACTTTGGATCGGGTCGCAGTTAGCGGACGGGTTAGCCCACGCGCACGATCGCGGCATTCTTCACCGCGACATCAAACCGGCCAACGTGCTGTTCACGGACGACGGCCGCCCGATGTTGCTCGACTTCAACCTTGCCGCTGATCAGGCTGTGCCGACCACGGGTGACAGCATCGGCGGCACGATCCGCTACATGGCGCCGGAGCAGTTGGCCGCTCTGCAAACCGACCGCGGCGAGTTCTCGGTTCAGTCGGACGTGTACGCCCTCGGGTTGATCCTGTTCGAGTTACTCGCCGGTCGGTTGCCGGTCGATGACCCGAAGGGGACCGCAAACCGTGTGCTCAAGCAAATGCACGCCGACCGCAGCCGGCCACTCGACCCGTCCCGGTTACCAAAGGGCGTGTCACCGGCGGTGGTTTCGATCCTGGCGAAGTGCCTGGCACCCGATCGCGGGGATCGTTACACCACGGCAACGGAGTTGCGCGAAGACCTGTTGTGTCAGTTGTCGAACCGCCCCTTGAAGTTCGCGGCGGAGCGGTCGATTCGGGAACGCATCCAAAAGTGGGGACGGCGGCACCCACGGCTGTCGTCGTCAGTCACACTCGGAATCGTGGCCGCAAGCGTGTTGGCCGCGACGGTGTCGGTGTTCGTCGTGCGGCAACAACGCCTGGAAACGTTGGAAGCGGAGCGGGCGCGGGACGACTTGCACTCCGCGATCGGTTTCGTCTACGCGGCGAACGGACCCACGGCCGAGACGCAAGACATGCGGGCAACGGTCGTGGCCGCGTTGGCACCGTACCACATCGAAGACGAGGGCTGGGCCAAGCGTCCGCTGCTTCGCCGGCTGACCGACACCGACCGTGTGGCCGTTCAACAAGACATGGCCGTCATACTGGCGTTGACCGCACAATTGACAGAAAAACTCGCGCAGAACGAAGCCGACCCGAAGCAACGGGACAGCCTTCAAAGTGAAGCGGGTACGTGGCGGGAGCGAGCAAATCGAGTGGTGACCGGAAGCAACGTGACCCCGGCGGTAGCGGCATGGGATGGCCGACACCTGGTCGAGAAGGCCGCGCACCTTCGGCGCGACGCCCGCGACGGCGAACCCCGGTTCGCCACCTGGATGACGCTCGGCATCATCGAAACGAAACTCAACCGCCCCGCCGCCGCCGCGGAAGCCTTTACATCCGCGATGAGTTTGAACCCCCGGTTGCCGTGGCCCCACTTCCACCGGGGCGTGGCGCGGCTGGAAACGAAGCAGTATCTCGCCGCGAAAACCGACTTTGATCGGTACTTGGAACTGCGGGCGGATGACCCCGACGGCTACTTCAATCGTGGCATCGCCCGGTATGAACTCAACGACCCGCGGGGTGCGATGGCCGACCTGGATGCCGCCGAACGGCTCGGGCTGAAGCCGAACCGACTGTACAACCTGCGATCCCGAGCGAAACGCCAACTGGGTGACATCGCCGGTGCCAATACCGATCAGAAGATGGCATTCGAGGTGCTACCGACCGATCCCCAAAGCTGGGCCGTGCGTGGCGAATTGAAGCTGGCCGCCCGCGATGCGAAGGGGGCACTTGCGGATTTCGACGAAGCGCTGAAACTGAACCCGGACTTCTTGCCGGCGCTACGTGACAAGGCGAGTGTGTTGTCCGAAAGTTTATCGCGCGGACCCGATGCGGTCGCCACTTTGGACCGTATACTAGAGTTGGTTCCAGGCTCGCTGGACGATCGGGCGGGCCGGGCCGTGGTGCTCGCCCGTCTGGGGCGGAAAGTTGATGCCCGTCAGGACGCGGACGTGTGTGCGAAGAGTGACAACCCGTTGACACTGTACCAAGCCGCGTGCGCGGTCCTGCTCGCGGCAGACGGCCCGACCGACACGGCACGCGGGTTGGCGTTGTTAAGGAAAGCCCTTCGGAAAGACCAAGCGTGGGCGACGGTGATGCCGACGGATCCCGATTTAAAGAGTGTTTTTGCTGACCCGGCGTTCCGCGAGATGGTCGCCGCGGCGGGTGTGTTGACTCGTGACAAATGACCGAAGTCGGTATCCGCCCCCGGTTACGCCCGACCGTTATCTGGGTTCAGAGGTGAGAGTGATGCCAGTCAATCGTTTTCGGCCCCGCACGACGCTTCGGATGGACGCGCTGGAAGACCGCGTGACGCCGGCGCAGTTCAACGTACCGTGGGCCGATCCGACGCACTTGACGGTCAGCTTTGCGCCAGACGGGACGCCCGCGCTGAGCGCCCCGAGTAATTTATTCACGACGCTCGACGCCCAGATGCCACGGGCAACGTGGCGGGCGGTCCTCTTGCACGCGATTCAAACGTGGTCGGAAGTCGCCGGCGTGAACGGCGGCGTGACGGCGGACGGTGGGCAACCGTTCGGCACGAACGGGCCTTCGCAAGGCGACTCGCGGTTCGGTGACATCCGCTTCGGTGCCGTTCCCATGGCGAGTGAATTGGCCGTCGCCATCCCGCCCGATCCGACGCTGGCTGGCACCCTCGCCGGCGACATCTACCTCAATTCGCGTGCGACATTCACACCCGAGTCCCTGTACAGCGTCGCCTTACACGAAGTGGGTCACGCGCTCGGCATCCCGTCGAACGCCATCCCGACCTCGGTCATGTACGACACCTTTAACAACAACGTGACGCTGAGTGCGTCGGACATTGCAGCGGTCCGCTCGCTGTACGGCGCACGGCCCGCCGACTCCCACGAGGGCGCGACCGGCAACAACACGATCCAGACTTCGACGCGGATCAAGTACGACAGCTCGTTCAACGGGTCCACGCCGCTTGTGATCTACGGCGACGTGACGACCGCGACCGACGTGGACGTGTACTACCTGCCGGTCCTCGACACCTACTCCGGCGCCATGACCGTCCGCCTTCAAACGACGGGCGTGAGCTTGGTGGCCCCGAAACTGTCCGTGATGGATCCGAAAGGCAACGTAATTGCCACGGCTTCGGGAACGGGTAGCGAGGGCGACACGATCGCGCTGACACTGCCACAGGTGTCCGCCGGTGGGAAATACTACGTCAAAGTGGAAGCGGCACCGGGGGCGACTTTCGCGGTCGGTCGATACGGCCTGGCCGTCACGTTCGACGGGCTGCTACAACCGAGCGTACTGTCACTCGACGCCGTTCTGCAAGGGCCGTATGACACGCTTGCGCCGCGTGACATTAGCACACTGTTCCAAAACCCGTCCGGGTCGATTTTCAACGACGACGGCCACACGAACGACACGATCGGAACGGCGACCCTGCTGACCACGACGCCCGGCTTTGCCCCGAACGCGAACTTCAAGATCACGGCGAGCATCGCGACCGCGACCGACGTGGACTTCTATCACATCAAGGCACCCAGCACCCAGAACAACGCGACGCTGGTGCTGACGGCCATAGTTCGGGCGGTTGCACCGAACGGCGCCCAGGAACGAATCGAATTGTACGATTCGCGCCAAGTCCGCATCCCCGCCACGATCCTGGCCAACGGCAACGGCACGTTCACCGTCCAAGCCGTCGGCGTCAGCGCGAACACCGACTATTACATCCGCGTCGGTGGCGGCACTGTCGGGAACTATCAACTCGACGTGACGTTCGGGTCGAAAGCCACCGTCGTCAGCACGTTCTCGACGGGAACCGTCCCCGTGGGCGGGCAACTGTCCGCGGCGCTTTACCTCGCCCAATCCCAAGTCTTCGGGTTCACACTGGCCGCCACGGGGCCGACCGGCACGCCGGTGCAAATGACGATCACCGCCGCTACCGGGCAGGTGGTCTTCACCCTGGTCGGGCAAGCCGGCGACACCCTCAGTGGGGTGACGGGGTTCCTAGCCCCCGGCGAGTATCACGTTCAGATCTCGGCGATCGGGGCGACGGCTCCCGTCGCGTTCCGCATCCGGGGGAGCGCCTTCACCGACCCGATCGGGCCTCAACCCATCGACTCCACAACCGGCCCGCAATACCAAGACCCATTAAACCCCGACGCCTTCCTCTACCCCGACGGCACCCACACGTTCAACCCGTTCCTGTTCGCACTGTTCTCCGTGGTGTGATTCTGATCGTACTCGAGGTTTATCTCGGGGGGCACCGTAGGGGGCAATATTGCCCGTGTAACCCCAATGTGTTACCATTACTCAATCAGCCTGTTCTGCAGCGTATGCGTCGTAAGGCTTGAAATTGCAATGCGGTTGTAGCGTGTCTCCAACACAAATCAAGTGTCGAGGAGCTAGCTTCGAATTCTACCGTCGCAACTCGGAAACCCTGGAAAATACGGCACTTCAGTGTGCTGGTGTTTTCCGGGGTTTCCTCGTTTTCCGCCCGTTCCGGGCTTTGAGGTGCCAGATAGGTGCCGCGAAAATCACTTTCATCAAATCGACCTCTCAAAAACATCTCTCACACTGCCTTGAGATTGGCGCTGGGTTGCGGTCACGGCGGTATCGACTGTTTTTATGTCATGCCGGCAAGGTGGCATTCGGACACGGTGACCGGATCGACCACACAGTGACCAGTCATGCGAATCTCAAATACCACAATTGAGATTACGTGTGTCCGGGCCGCAGGGTGCAAACAGTTGAAGGTGACACGTCCCGACCACTCCGCGTGTTGTGAAATGCGGTGGCGGATTCGGTGTGGGTCGCGGGTTCCGGACTGGGGGACCGGGACATTCACGCACTATCAACACGAAATAGGCCCCACCGCTTTTCCGGAGTACCGTTCGGACATGGAGCGGGTACAACTACGCGCCGGTCGGCCAACGAGGTGTGATCCGCGACGACGACGGGCCGCGAACCCGCGACCGCCGGATCGACAGGCCCCCACCCGATTCGCCAACCGCGAACTCTTGCTCGCGGGGCGGGACACGGCACCATAAGTTGTGTGGGGGATGGCCCGGCGGCGGCGTTCGTCGGCTTTTTACAACTCGACCGTGAGTTACCCGACCTGGACGCCGTGCTGCAACAACCCGAGACCACGCCGGTCCCCCGCGAGCCGGCGATCGTCTACGCCCTGGTGGGTGCCCTGGTCGAGACGGGCAAGTGTGACCGGACGCCGGTCAACAGTGTGATTCGGTCCGTGCTGCGGTTCCCTGATGAATTCACCCTGTTGGCGTTGCGGGACATCCTGGCGGTCAAGCCCAAGCTCGTCTCCTTGTCGGTCGTGCAACAGTGGATCGCCCAGGCCCGCACACGGGGTCTGTTCCTGGTGGCGTGATCGCTTTCCTCTTCGCTCCCATGACCTTCTTCAACCCGGAGTGTTTATGACCGAGTCTGCCCTCGATGTGGGCGGCGCCGTCGTCGTCTGGACCGCGTCCGAGTTCACCGACCGCGACAAGCTCAAGGCGGGACTGACGGGCCTCGGCTTGGACCGGTTCGTTCCCGACCCCCGATCCCCCGCCAGTGTGTTGAAAGATGCGCTGGAAGAAACGCTGGGCGGGTCGCGGGTGCGGGTCCGCCCACTGGCCGACCGCGACGGCTTCACCGTGGTCAAGGAGGAACGGGGCAAGAACGCCAACTCCTACGCGACCGCGTTGATCGCTCGGGTTCGTAACCCCGATTCGCCGACCATCGAGTCCGAACCCGACGACGACCGCGCCGTCCAAGTCAACCGGGCCTTCCGCCGTCATTCGGGCCGGATCTCCGGTGCGCAACTGTCGGCGTGTTTGGTCAAGGTCGTCGAGTTCCTGGGTGGCACGCGGTTGCGACCGACCGGGGCGGTGGACTGGATCCCCGGTCCCAAACTGGACGAGTGGGCGTTGGCGGCGCAGGCGGTGGAAGCGGCGGCGGACGGCAAGCCGAGTGCGGTGTATCTGCTCCGACACCGGCTGGACGGCGACGCGGTGCGGGCGGTGACCTAGGCAGTCGCGCGTTAGAAACCCGCCGGCTGCAACGAGGTGATGCACACCGCACTGGCGCACCCGTTCCGACGGCGGACACGCGACCCGGTGCGGTGGACCGTCGTGACAAAGGGTGGGCAGAACTGCGTTGGACCGAGCACGGGCAACCCCGCACGCATCCGGTGGCGTTATCCCAACCGGGGCCGCAGCACGGAGTCCCGCCTTGGCCCAGCCGGTTTTCGACGATGCCCGGTGAGTTTCGGTTGGCGTTGCACGAAGCGGGTCGCAGCCGCGGCCGCCAACCGAACCGCTTCGCCGTTCACCGGGTGCAACTCCGAGGGCGAACCGGAGCCATCCTCGCCACGGATGCGGTCACGGCGTACCGACATTCGGGCTTGACCGCCCGCGTGGTTGCGTCCAACAAACCCGTGGTGGCCGTTAATGAACGGGTTACGTTTCTGGCCGTCAACCTCCACCCCGACGCGATCGTGGCCCCCGCGATCGCCCGCCCGGAATCCTCGTTACCCTTACCCCACTCCGACGGAGCCCACCGATGAAATCGGTTGACCGCACCGAACCCCCGCCCGAGCGATCCGACCCGACCCGACCGAACCAAGCGATCCGCTCGTCGAAGCCGACCGCCTCCGCGTGCACCTGTTTGAGGCGATGTAGCGCGTCGGGCGGTTGGTCACGCGGCTCAAGTGCAGAAGGCGCGAGCAGAAGGCCCTGGCGACGGTGTCCTCCAGTCTCAAATCGCGCAACCTCCGTCCGTCAAGGGCCGCCATGACAGCGTCGATCGTGCCGCCGATCCCTTGTCGAATAGTTTTGGGATCGATGTCGAGTAGGCGGGCGAGGTCGAGGACGCCGTCGGTGACGAGTTTGGCCGCCTCGACGGCGGCATAACTCGGCGATCTTTCTCACGCAGCGAGCCGAAGAAGGTGAGCATGGCTCGTTCAACATCGGGTGGATAGGGTGTCATGATTCCGTCAAAACGGGAGTGGAAAATTCCGTCGAGCATCTCGTCCTGAAGTGAAACTATTCCGCCGATCTGCATTCAGCACGGAAGTTATTGTTTCGGCGATGCTTAGCTCACTGACCAGGATGGCAATTCGGTCATTCCCACCGTGGCGTCACTTACTTGAGGATTATTTGCTCGGCTCTCGCAGCGTTCGCAGCCGCTCGATGGCGACGCGGTCAATCCAGGTTCCGGGATACTCCGTCCGCAGTTTCTCGAAGGCGGCGATCGCTTCCAATGTCTTGCCGGCCCGTGCGAGTGAATCCGCCGCCTTGAACTCGTCCTCGCCGACGGTACTCGCCTTATTGGCGATCCGTGCCGCTTCCTCACGAGTGGTGGTCGAAGGGATCTTTTTCAGCACGGGCGGATTGGGATCGGTGAGGATACCGTAGGCTGCGGGATTCCGTTCGCGGAACAGCCTGGCCCGCATGTCCTTCTGGTGATTGAACGCATCGCTACCCTCACGGCCACCGAACGGGTCGATGTCTGCGATGGCGATGCCGTCCAGCCCTCTGCCTTCGACCAGGATCTTGCCCTGCGGCGAGATAATCATCGACCCACTGCCGCGTTGGGATACCACGACGTAAACGAAGTTCTCGACAGCCCGCGTCCGGAATGCCGCCCGGCTGATGTCTTCGTCTCCGTAGGCCGCACCGCCCAGGGTCGGGTGAAAGACGATGTCCGCGCCCGCCAATGCCAAGCACCGCGGCGCTTCGGGAAAGACCATGTCGTAACAGATGAGCATCCCTACACCGCCAAGGTCGGTGGTGGGGAATACGGGGAACCGATCCCCACGCTGAGCCGATTCCGTGACCGTCGGCTGCACCTTGAAGTAGCGGCCGATCTCGTTGCCATCGCGGCCTAGGAAGAACGCCGTGTTGCGCAACGTTCCCTCGGCATCAAGGAAACTGTTGCAGCAAACGAGGTACATCTTGTGCTTGGTTGCGGCTTTCCCGAGTCGGCTGAGCATCGACGTCACGGCTTGGGGAAGCACGTCTTTCAGGGCCTCCTTGTTTGCCGCCTCCCATTTTCCGAGACCGAGCGTGTCCTCGGGCAATGCAACCACGTCGCAGCCAGCAGTTCCCGCCTTGTGGACGATCTTCTCCAGTTCGTCGAGCGACAACTCGACGCGAGCCAGCGCGTCGCTGGGTTTCAGCCGGAAGTCGATCGTGCGGTTCTTGGGCTGTGCGGCGGCGACGCGAACGGTCCGTTTCTCACGGCCATCGGTCCCAGGCTTTGGCGCCGGCAACTTGGGCGGATTGTCGAGGATGTAGCCAAATACACGAGTCCCATTCGCATGTTTGGAATCGGTCGCCCCAGGCATCGCGTCCCGCGACGTGTAGACCGAGTATTCCTTCGGGTTCTTGGCAACGGAAATGGCGGGCAGGAATACGTTGAGCGTGCAACAGATGATGAGCGATATATTAATAATTATGTTGCCTCTGTTAGTTTCTGAGCTTGTTGTTGAGTAGTGCCTGATAACGGTTACGCGAAGCTATCACAAAGACAATGCTGACGTGCCCGACAAACGGGTGCAACTCAATTCTCAAAAGTTTTACCTGCCACCGTGCGGACGCCCCAGTGATTCCGGCGGCTTCTCGCGTTCCCGTTCCACAAATTGACCCTCATCACGACCGGCATTTTTCGCCCCGCTGTCAATATTCTGCGACGCCCCCGACTCAAGAGTTGGGCAACGGTGTGTCGGGTGAGCGTCACATTTGTTGGTGAAAGTTTGCACACAGGTTGCCGGATTTCAGGCTGAAAGCCTGGGAGCACTCAGCCCAGGGTAAGCCGCTTCGGCGTAACCCTGGGTCTGTCGATTCCAATTCAGCAGTCTGAAGGACTGCGAGCCGAGAGTCGGGAACGATGGCTGTCAGCCTTTCAGGCTGAGACTTTTTTCTGTGCGGACCCAGGGCAGCGTCGCCAAGCTTCCTTGCCCTGGGCTGGGTGCTCCCAGGCTTTCAGCCTGAAGACAAAGAATGCCAGCACAGTGAACAAATTTTCCACCAACTTTTGTGACGCCTACCCGTCGATTCGGTCGTCTCCGATCACTTTGCCGCCCTTGTCCACTATCCGTAACACGTCGATCTCGGCGCGGACAATCTCCGGAATCTTAGCCTCGTCGTCCTTATCCAGGGCGGTCGAGTAGTAGACGGGTTGGGGGTTATTCTCGTCGTCCAAGAAGTCTTCCCAGAGTTTCTGACAGTCGCAATCGGCCTCGAAATAAGCATCCCGCCTCAAGTATCCCCAAGCCAATGGTCGCTCGTAGCAGAGTTCAAATAACTCGAACTCGATGGTGTAATCTTTTACGTTGCGGGCGATACCCTTGAGTACGTCGAACTTGGTTTTGAAGACCATCACCAGCGTGGCCCTTGCGTCCACGGGATAGTAAAGCACACCATCGTTTCGTTTGATGATCGCAGCCTCTGTGGGAGTGCAGGGCAGGAGTTTGCCGGTGTTTGACAGAAACCAGTTTTGCCTCGCGTCAAGATGAGATGGGTGCATGGAAGTGCATGTCCGGGCAACGCTGGTGTCATCTCAAGCAATTGGACGGAACGTTAGTCCCTTGACCCGGAAGGTTTTACTCGGTGTGGCGGGCGGCCCCATATATCAATTCGATCAAACGATTATAAAAGCGAGTGTCAAGTTCTTGAGCCTTATGATAAAATACACAGGTGGATGAGCATGACTGATATTAAGTTTTAATGTGGCTACAAAGTGATGGGCAGAGAAGAGAATATCATGATGTCTGTCTGTCGGACTTCACGACTCGGAAAGTAGCAGTTCCAGTTTGGTTTCGGCGATCACCGGGCCGC
Source organism: Fimbriiglobus sp. (assembly GCA_043785105.1). Taxonomy (GTDB): domain Bacteria; phylum Planctomycetota; class Planctomycetia; order Gemmatales; family Gemmataceae; genus Fimbriiglobus. Next base: position 16,790 of record JAYVXO010000220.1, on the reverse strand, counting down.
GATCCGTTTGGATTGTTGCTCGGATCGTGGCGGGCAAGTTGAAGCGGGACTTTGGGCCGTTCGGTACATGAATCTCCAGTTCCCCTCGGCCGCGATCCGCTGCGACCTCCACTGACTTGGCAACGACCCCGTTCCAGTGCGAGGGGAGCAGAAGTTCCACTTTTGTCGCCCCGGTCAGGCTCACTGCCCGCGAGATTTGGAACGGTATCCGTAGCGGTTTGCCGGGTGTGACAAGGACGTTACTTTTGTACAGGTCGATCGCCAGTCGGCCCGGTTCCGGCACTACGATCATTTGGTGGTTCTGCTCCCCGGACGTGAAACAAACCGTGTGTTCGGTGCCGTCCGCGTCGATCACAATACCACTGGCCATGATGGTCACCCGGCAGGTGCGGCCGATCTCGATCTCGGCGGGAAGTTGGCAGGCGTACTCGAACTCAGTTTGGCCCGGCGGAACAACGATTTTAGGGGCGGTCACGCCTTGCAGGTGGCGAATCTGACGGTCGGCAAGTTGGACCTCGATCGCCCCTTCAAAGCCGTTACGTTCCAGTTTGTAAGTTCGCCGATAGAGTTGACCGCGTGGCGAGTTGTTCATTGTATACTGACCGCCGTACTTGAACGGCGTGGGGACTGTTGCGGCGACAAAGACCGGCTCAGCGACGTGGGCGATGCTGTTCGCCGTGGCCGTGATCGTGACTGTGGACAAATTCACGTGCGCCGCACTCTCGGCGGAGAATGTCAGGTCTGTGGTAGATTGCTTGCCCTCGATTGTCGCCGTAGCCATCGTCAGTCCCGGCGGGAGGCCCGTAGCCGAAAGTTTGATCGGCTCGGCAAACCCGCCGAGTCGTTCGACGGTAACTTTGAGTTTTGCGGTGCCACTGCGAGGGATGTTCAGTACCTCGGAGCCGAGTTTTAGCCGGAAGTCGGGCATCGCTGTTTCCGCTTCGGTTATGCGAAGTCGATAGGCAAATGAGGGACCACTCCGCGAACGGAACCGCTCCGCTACCCGCACCGTGTATACGCCAGTTGCCGGGGCGGTGAACGAAAGCGCGGGGTCGGAGGCGAGATCGTTGGCTTCAGCGCGGGAAAGTTCTTTGCCGCTCGAATCCATGAGCGTGACCACCCCGCACAACGGCGAGCCGAGTTTTCGTGCCCGCAGTTCCATCTCGTACTTAGTCGATTTCTTCAGGGTCAGTTTCCATTCCTGGGCATCACCGACTCGTGGAATGCGACCGTTGAGCATCGCGGGAACTTCGATTGGTTCCTCGGTAGGCGTGAGAAATTCCGGCAGATCATCAACATCAAGTGCGATCGGATTCGCCAGGAAACCACCGAACGTAAGTCGTTCGGTATGAATGGATCGAGTCATCGGGAGCGAAATCGTTATGGGTTCAGTCGGTATGCTCTGCCCGCTCACCGTCAGGGCCAACTTCGTGCCGGAACGGCCACCGAGCGGGAAGACGTGATCGACCACCGGCCCAGCCGTTACCGTCAGACGGTAGACGAACTCAGGGCCACCTAACGACCGAACGTCCGAGACGCGGACTTGGTAGGTGCCGTCGGCGGTGGCCGTGAAGCGAACCGCAGTGTCGAAGCCGGGCACGGCGTGTGAACCGCTTTCGACGATCACGTTTCCGGAAGCATTGAGGATTTCGAGTTTCGCGACAAGCGGGGAGGACAACTTCTGCGTCAGCGCGAGAGCCGAGACGGTCTGCCCTTTCTTCGCTTGAAACGACCAAAGGTCCACGTCCTCACGTGGGAAGATGCGGCCGTTGGCGGTGACGGGCAGTGTGATCGCGTGCGGGGTCGGATCGCCGTCGATTTCGCGTTCGACGACTTCTGGCAGGTCGCCCACGACAAACACTAAACCCGGTGCCACGCCTTGGGACGTCCATAGGCGGCCCTTCACGGGACCGAGCGGGGCGTTCGTCGCCAATGCCACCGAGCCGAGCATGTCAGCTGGGTAATCTTCTTGACGTTGCGAATCGGGTAGAGGGAGTAGCGGACCTTCAAACCAGATCCGATCGGTTTTCTTGAGTTCCGGCGTGGACTTGACCCCAGGGGCGTTCAGGTCGAAGCCGCAGCGCTGGTGCAGGAACAGCCCGCCGACCCGCACCGGAACTGTGGTGCCGCGCTGACCGCCCGCCGGAAAGAGGTACGACGCCACCGGCGGAGAAGCGCGAAGCGAATCGCCGCCGAGAACGCAAAGGGTGCATAGAAGAACCAACGACCGCATCGAACTTGTCATGCCATTTTTCCTTCCGCGCTCCGCGATGTCATCAGATCAGTTCCGCGATGAGTTTACCGTTGTTGACTACGGCGACGGGGCGGCCGTCCGGCGTGTAAAACTCGGCTTTCGGGTCAATGCCGAGTTGCGTGTACATCGTCGCGGTCAGGTCTTCGGGGCCGTAGGGGTCACTGATGGGCCGTTCGCCTTTCGCGTCAGTCTTGCCGACCGCGATACCACCTTTTAAGCCACCGCCACCCAGGAGTACCGTGAACGCTGGTCCCCAGTGGTCGCGGCCGGCATTTTTGTTAATCCGTGGGGTGCGGCCAAACTCCCCGGTCACGACCACGAGAGTCGAGTCCAGAAGGCCACGCTCGGAAAGGTCGCGGAACAGAGTGCTGATCGCCGCGTCGTACTGCGGCAGTAACGTCTCCTTCAGCACGCGGAAGTTGCCGTCGTGGGTGTCCCAATTACTGTGGTCGATTGTCACGCAGCGAACCCCGGCTTCGACGAGGCGTCGCGCCAGGAGGCAGGATTGACCGAGCGAGTGGCGGCCGTATTGGTCGCGGAGCTTGTCGCCCTCCGCCGCGATGTCGAAGGCTTTCTTGGCCGCCGGGGCTGTCATCAACTCGAACGCTTTGTGACGGAATGTCTCGACGGATTGGGCGTGTTTGTTCGCTCGACTTTCGGCGGTTTTTTGGTAACGGTCCATGCTTTCCAGCAAGCCGCGGCGGTCGTCGAGGCGGTCGGTTTGAATGGCCGGGGGGGGAACGAGGTCCGGCACGCTGAAGTTCGGGGCGCTCGGGTCGCCGTTGATTACGAAGGGAGCGTGTGCCGCGCCGAGGTAGGCGGAGCTTCCGCTCGGGTGGATCTTCGGCAGGGCCACATAGGCCGGCACAGACCCACGCGACCCGAGCAGTTTCGAGATCACCGAACCGTGCGACGGCTTCTGGTTGTTGGGTGACAACCCGCCGTTGAATCCTGCCGACGGGAAGTACCCGGTGAGGAGGTAGTGGTCGGCGGGGCCGTGGTCCGAATTGTGGTGACGAAAGGAGCGGATCAGTGAAAACTTGTCCGCTTCTTGGGCGAGTTTCGGAAGATGTTCACAGACTTGCAGGCCAGGCAGTTTTGTCGGGATCGGGTTGAACTCGCCGCGAATCTCGACGGGGGCGTCTGGCTTCAGGTCAAAGGTGTCGAGGTGGCTTTGCCCGCCGTGCAGGAACACGAAGATCAGTGACACGTCTTTGCGGGCCAGCGCCTTCTCGTTTGCCGCGAAGAGGCGAGAGGTGAAGATCTGCTGGCCGAACAGCGCCGCCGTGCCGAAGCGCAGGCAGTCGCGGCGTGTGGTGCCGTCGCAGAGGCGTTTTGCGGTCATGGAGGACTCCAGGGGTCATGGCGACTGGTCGGTGTCTACCGACTGGGATCGACAATAGCGGGTTGGCATCCGCAGCGCGTCAAACCGTCAGTGGTTGAACAGAAACTCGAGCGTGTTTAGCATTGCCCAGGCCAAGTCTTCGGTAGCGCGGCGGCGGTTCGCGGCGTTCTTATGGAGGTAGGTGGTGGCCGCGTCGCGTTCCTTTGGCGTCGGAAGGCGGCTGAAGAAGGTCAGGTACAACTCGTCCACGAGTTGCGAATCGGAGACGATCGTTCGGCACAGCTTGGCGACGGTTCCGTTCCCGTGAGCCAGTTTGGCTTGCAAGTCCGGCGAGTTGAGTAGGTTCAGAATCTGCGCGGAGCTAGGCTCCGAATTGCGTTCGCATTCGCAGGCACTCAGCCGAAGCGGTCGGCCGAAGAGTTTCAGGAACTCATGGTTGATCCGACTGTCCCACAGTTGAATCGCGCGGGTGCCCGGAGCGGCGCCGCGGAATTTCTCGGGCACGCCGGACACTTGATTAATCATGTCGAGCAAGACTTCGGCGTCGGGGCGTTTGAACGCCGCCCGCGAGAAGTTCTGCTCGTCCTTCGCATTGGTTTCGTTAGTCGCCGAGGAGGATTGATAGACCCGTGATGCGCAGATCAACCGGACCATCGCCTTCGTGTCGTACTTCGAGTCCACCGCGAACTTCGCCAGGGCCGTCAGGAGTTCCGGGTGGCTCGGCGGGTTCGTGGCCCGCACGTCGTCCACCGGCTCCACGATGCCGCGACCGAGCAACTGCGCCCAGATTCGGTTGGCGAAGTTGCGGGCAAAGTACGGGTTGCTCGGCTTCGTCATCCAGTCCGCAAGAAGCCCGCGGCGCTCGCCAACGGGGTTTTCCGTGGGCGAGGCTTCACCGAGCGCGTGAACAACAACCGGCTCGCCGCTTCGCGGGTGCTTCGTGGTCGGGTTTCCCTGAGCCGAGAGCCATTCGCCACCCTTGCCACCCCGAATCGACACGGGGGTAAAAAAGCCAACCATGCCCACGTAGTCGGTTTGACTCCACCGATCCGAGGGGTGGTGGTGGCATTCGGCGCACGCGATTCGGACGCCCAGGAACACCTGCGACAGCGTGTTCGCCATCTCCCCCGGTTTCGTCACGACCTTGTAGAAGTTGGCCGGGCCGACCTCGTCGAGCGGTCCCTCAGCGGTGACCAGTTCGCGGGCAAGTCGGTCGAAGGGTTTGTTGGCTGTGAACGAGTCCCGGAGCCAACGGTAATAGGCATAAGCTTTCTCGTGGCCCAAACTTTGACGATCGACGCGCAGCACGTCCGCCCACTTAAGGGCCATGAGGTCTGCGAATTCGTGCCGGGCGAGCAGGGTCTCGACGAGCAGTGCCCGCTTGTTCAGTGATAAGTCGGAGAGGAACGTCCTCGCCTCGTTGGGCTTGGGGAGCGTTCCCGTCAAGTCGAGCGAGACGCGACGAAGGTACTCGGCATCGTCGCAAAGCGGCGAAGCGGCGATGTTCAGCTTTGCTAGCTTTTCGTCGATGAAGTGGTCAATGAAATTGAACTGCGGCAGCTTCGAGGCGGCCACCGTACCCGGTCGCGGGACCATCGCGCGGAAAACAGCCATTTCGCCGAGATAGGCGGCCATCACGGCGACCTCACCGGGCGACTCCTGCGTGCTGACGACCCCCGACGCCGAGACGACCGCGAGCGATTCGGAGTTCGATTGATAGCGCGCGTGGTCCGTCACTTCGGCTTCGCGGCCGTCGGCGTACTTCGCAAAGACGCGGAGCGGTAATTCCGACCGCATTTCCATCACCCGTTCGGTCGGCTCGATGCGAACGGCCACGAGCTTGGGAGCGTTCGGGTCGCCGACCGCCATCCCGGCCGCGATCCAACTTCGCAGGGTCGCATAGTCCTTCTGGTCCGGTTTTAACCGCGTCCCGCCGCCGTGCGGAACGCGGCCGCTTGCTTTCCGGAGCAGCAGACTTTCCTCCGCCGCAGCGGGCATCACCCGCCGGCCGCGCGCGTCTTTGACAACGGCATCGAAATCGGCCTTCGGGTCGTAGCCGAATACGGAGAGCTTAAAGCCCCCCTGACCTTCGGCCTTGCCGTGGCAGCCCGACGAGTTGCACCCGTGCCGGGCGAAGATCGGCTCGATCTGGTTTTCAAAATGAAATGATGACGGTTCGCCACCGATCGCCGACGACGAACCGGCGAGAAGCGAGCCAACGATCACGACTAAGCGAACGAGTGCTGGCACGGGAGGAAAGCCAGGAGGATGGCAATGTTCGGCGGAAAAGGATACGCCGGGTAGGTATGAGAGCTTATATTACATTTCCGTCGTTCGAGCAAGAGCGACCACATCAAACTCAGCCGACGCCGGAAGCGATCCAAACCGGGCGCACCTTTGGAATCGAGTATTGTCGTCGGTTCCGCGATTTCCCTTTTCACGCCTTGCCGGCTTACAACGACACGCACGATGCCGTTGAGTCGGTTCCTGGCCGTGGCGGTGGCCGTGAGTTTGGTATTGGCCGCGACGAGTTACCTGCTCCCGCATCCCGTTTCCGCGATCCTCAGCGTCATTGGCAGGGCGGTCATGACACTGACCCTCCAACTCGGCGCTTGGCTCCGTCGGTCCGCCCGATCGTTCGGCGTCGGAACCGCGTAACGACTGGTTGGGTTGAGAATTTGACGAACCGTCACGGCCGTTCGGCCGGTCACCTCACGCCCTGGGCGTGAATCAGCCCGTGCGGGCGCCCCAGTAAGGATCGTCTTCGTCACGACGATCGGGTTCGTCCCGTGCCCCGCCGACTGGTCCCCGGCATCCTGGTCGGGACGACCGGCGTCGTTCCGTCCTCGGCCCGCATGACTGGTCGAAAACCGTCCAAGAAGCTCAAGCGGTTCCACAAGTCCCTCGACGCAAGTGACGCCGCCGAAACCGTCCCGACGACGGGGATCGCCATCGGCCAGGCGCAAGCCAACCGGCTAAAATCCAGCCAGAATCACCATGATGACCCCAAAACCGACATCGAGACACCGTCGGTTTTGGGGTCATCATGGTGTTGTCAATTCGGGGTGCATAATTAAAGGAATGCGGGAATCGGTTAAAAATGTTCCCGCATTCCCTCGTCGCCGGTGCGAGTGCAAGTTCCTGTGTTCCCGTGTTCCCTCGGCGTCGGAGCGACCGTCGCTGAGCGTTGCACGCATGGGATGCTCGATTGTGTACCGAGAACGGTCGTGGTGCCGCAATCACCCGCCACCTAGTCCTGAACTGGGTGGGCTGTGCTCGCGGCACCACGACTGGGCTGGTCGATCGCGTCGCCTGATCCGAAGTACAAAAGAGACCGTTGTGACTCTACCGTTTCCGTCGGCCCTCCGCCTTGGTCGATTGACGTCTGGCCTGTGCTGTCGCTGTCGTGTCCCTTTTCAGTGTTGTGGAAGTGCTGCTGCGATTTTGCTTCTGGGTTCGGTTTACTGATATTTGCTCGCTCCCTTGGCCTGTCGCGCAATTCGCCAACGATCGGGATCGGTACCCGGTGAGCGGACGCAGTTGGTATGGGTGAGGGCGTGGTGCTGCTACTGATTGTTGATTTGTTTCAGACGGGGTAACGCTTGCCGGCCGTGTGTTCGACCACCCTGACCGCGACCTGCGGCTTTGAGCCTTGTCTTCTGGCGATGGTTGCGGGCGGGCGGATCAACTCGTTGCCCTCTCGAACTCGGTCAATTCCCATGAACGGTATTGTTGACACGTCGGGCTTTGCCGGCGGGTCGCTTCAAGTTATGTCGAGATCGCGGAGCGCTGACAGGAATGGGGGTCTGAACGGATTGTGGAATTGGTTGTGGTCGTGGCCGACCACGAAAAGCAACTTGATGAAGTGGTGGCAGTGTTCCCCACGCCTGTGGGGGTGACCGCTATGCACCTTCGACCCGAACCCGTGGAAGACGTGTTCCCCACGAACACCCAGAACTACTACCAGCACGGAAAGCGGGACTGGTTCCGTCCGGTGAAGTGCCTGTCGTTGGGGAGGGCAACTCGTGACGCGATCCGGGCCGGCAACGGTCACGGCACACGTTGCCGGCGCGGCCGCCGCCTTACAAGTCGGGACTGCCGCGAATATGCTTAAACGCATGAGCGAAGTGACCCGAATCCTGTCCGCCATCGAAAAGGGCGATCCCACCGCAAGCGAACAGTTGCTGCCGCTGGTCTACGACGAGCTGCGCAAACTGGCGGCCCAGCGATTGGCCCAGGAAAAGCCGGGGCAGACACTTCAGGCCACCGCCTTAGTCCATGAAGCGTATCTCCGGTTAGTCGATGCCGAGAAGCCCCAGCAGTGGAACAGCCGCGGCCACTTCTTCGCCGCCGCCGCCGAGGCCATGCGGCGAATTCTCGTCGACCAAGCCCGCCGCAAGCAGGCGGACAAACGCGGCGGCCAGAATCGTCGGGTATCGCTTGACGACGTCGAAATCGGCTATACCTCGCCGGCAGACGAATTGCTCGACATTGATCAAGCCCTGACGCGGTTGGCGGACGAAGATCCCCAGGCAGCCCGATTGATTGAACTGCGCTATTACGCGGGATTGTCGATCGAGGAAGCCGCAGAGGTGGTCGGTCTCGCACGTTCAACCGCCTACGAACACTGGTCTTACGCGCGGATGCGTCTCAAAACCCTGCTCGACGGGGAATAGCCGGGGCGACGCGAAATGTTTTCGCGTTTCTTCCGGACAAATCCAACCCCGAATCCGCACTGCATATAGGTGACGGACCGAGAGAGGCGTATTGCCATGCCAGCAGACCCGCAAAAAGCCCGAGAGATATTCCTTCACGCCGTCGGCAAACTACCCGCGGAGCAATGGGAACGCTACGTCGCCGCAACCAGCGGTGGGGATGCCGAACTCGCGGAACTGGTGGGGCATTACCTCAACGTTCACCGCGAAGCCGGCAGTTTCCTGGACCGGCCCGCCGCCGGAATTGGAGCAACCGGAGCCGTTGCTCCGGATGCTGCGGCGGAAGAGACAGCCATCCCACCGCAAGAGCGTCCCGGCACGATTATTGGCCCGTACAAGCTGTTGCAGCAGATCGGCGAAGGCGGGATGGGCACCGTGTACATGGCCGAACAGACGGCTCCGGTTCAACGCAAAGTGGCGATCAAGCTCATCAAGCCTGGCATGGACAGCCGCCAAGTCGTCGCGCGGTTCGAGGCCGAGCGGCAGGCCCTGGCCATCATGGACCACGTCAACATCGCCCGCGTGTTTGACGGTGGTTCCACCGAAACGGGCCGGCCGTACTTCGTCATGGAGTTGGTCCACGGCGTCCCGATCACGAAGTATTGCGATAACAACCGCCTGACGCCGCGCCAACGTCTGGAACTGTTTGTGCCGGTCTGCCAGGCGATTCAGCACGCCCACCAGAAGGGGATCATCCACCGCGACATCAAGCCGACCAACGTCATGGTCACGCTCTACGACGGCAAACCGGTGCCCAAAGTAATCGACTTCGGCGTCGCCAAGGCGACCGAGCAAAAACTGACCGAACGCACGTTGTTCACGCAATGCGGCACCATGGTCGGCACGCTGGAATATATGAGCCCGGAGCAGGCGGAGATGAGCGCCCTAGGCGTCGATACCCGCAGCGACATCTTCTCGCTGGGCGTGCTCCTGTACGAGCTGCTGACGGGCAACACGCCGCTAAGCCACAAGACAATGAAGGAAGCAGCCTACGGCGAGATTCTCCGCATGATCCGGGAGGAAGAGGCGCCCAAGCCGAGTACCAGGCTGAGCGATTCGGGCGAGGCGCTGGCGTCGATCTCGGCGCAGCGCCACACGGAGCCGGCCAAGCTGTCGAAGCTCATGCGCGGCGAGTTGGACTGGATCGTGATGAAGACCCTGGAGAAGGACCGCAACCGCCGCTACGACACGGCCAACGCCTTCGCCGCCGACGTGCAGCGCTACTTGAGCGATGAGCCAGTGCTGGCGTGTCCGCCGTCAGCGCTTTATCGGCTGCGGAAGTTCGTCCGGCGGAACAAGGGGCCGATGCTGGCAGCTAGCCTGCTAGTGTTGTCGCTGGTGGTAGGCATCGTCGGAACGGCCGTGGGTCTGATCAACGCGGAACGGGCACGAGCAGCCGAGGGCCAGCAGCGCCAGCACGTCGAAACGCAGCGCGACCGGGCCCAGACAGCCGAAAAGCTGGCTAGTGAGGAAGCCGCCGTCGCCAAGGCGGTCAACGACTTCCTCCAGAACGACCTGCTAGCCGAGGCGGCGCCGGACAAAAACGCCCGCAATAAGAAAGTGACGGTTCTCGAAGTGCTGGGGCGTGCGAGCAAACGGGTCGCCGGCAAATTTGAGAAACACCCGCTCATTGAGGCCGCGATCCGGTCGACCATCGGTGTCACGTATAGCGCGCTTGGCGATTACCCGGCCGCGCAGCCGCACCTGGAACGCGCCTTGGAACTCCGCCTCCTCATGGGAAAGGAGCACCCCCTCACGCTCGCCTCCATGAATCTGCTGGCGTCGCTGTACTGGCGGCAGGGCCAGTTCGCCAAGGCCGAGCCGCTTTGGGTCAAGACGTTGGAAGTCAGTCGCCGTGTCCTGGGGGAGGAGCACCCCGACACGCTCACTTACATGAGCAATCTGGCGATTCTGTACGAGTCCCAGGGCCAGTCCCCCAAGGCCGAGCCGCTCTGGGTGAAGACGCTGGAAGCTCGCCGCCGCGTCTTGGGGGAGGAGCACCCCGACACGCTGACCTCCATGAGCAATCTGGCGATTCTGTACTATTCCCAGGGCAAGATCGCCGAGGCCGAGCCGCTCTACATCAAGACGCTGGAAGGCCGCCGCCGTGTCTTGGGGGAGGAGCACCCTGACACGCTTACCGCCATGAACAATCTGTCGGCTCTGTACCACGACCAGAGCCAGTTCGCCAAGGCCGAGCCGCTCTACATCAAGGCGCTGGAAGTCAGCCGCCGCGTCTTGGGGGAGGAGCACCCCGACACGCTCGGCACCATGAACAATCTGGCGATGCTGTACCAAGCCCAGGGCCAGTCCCCCAAGGCCGAGCCGCTCTGGGTGAAGACACTGGAAGCCCGCCGCCGCGTCCTGGGAGAGGAGCACCCCGACACGCTCGCCACCATGACCAGCGTGGCGTCGCTGTACCGAGACCAGGGCCAGTTCGCCAAGGCTGAGCTTCTCTACGTCAAGACGCTGGAAGTCAGCCAGCGCGTCCTGGGGGCGGAGCACCCGTACACGCTCCGCGCCATGAACCACCTGGCGATTCTGTATCAGGCCCAGGCCCAGGCCCCCAAGGCCGAGCTGCTCTACATCAAGACGCTGGAAGCCCGCCGCCGCGTTTTGGGGGAGGAACACCCCGACACGCTTACCTGCATGAGCAACCTGGCGTCGCTGTACCAGGCACAAGGCCGGCCCGCCAAGGCCGAACCACTTTTCCGCGAGGTACTTGAGAAGGCCCGCAAATGCCAGGGGGAGGCATCCCCGCTGTCCGCCGGCGCGTTGGCCTCCCTCGGCGAGAACTTGCTCAAACAATTGAAGCCCGCTGACGCCGAGGCGCTGCTGCGCGCGAGTCTGAACATCTGTGAACAAAAGATGCCCGATGACTGGAGATCGTTTCATACCAAATCCATGCTCGGTGCCAGCCTCCTGGGCCAGAAGAAGTACGCGGACGCCAAGCCGCTGCTGGTGGCCGGCTATGAGGGGCTCCACGACCGCGAAGCCAGAATCCCTGTGCCGAACAGAGTGCGGCTGACAGAAGCCCTGGAGCGGCTGGTGCGGCTCTCCGAAGCGACGGGGCAGACAGAGCTGGCTGACGACTGGCGGAAGAAGCTGGAGACCCAGAAAAAAGACTCAGGACTCAGGACTCAGGAGTTGGAGAAGAAGCCGGACTGATTCCTGACTTAAGAAGCAAAAGCGACCGGTGGGGTCTTACCGCCAAGCAAGTTCCCCCACCGATCTGGCACCGCCCCGGCGCTCGGTTTGCGCGCCGGGAACGACGTCACGTCATTCTATTGCAAACCGAACCCCTTGAGTAGAAGGACTGTACCATGGCATTCATGCGCTTTCAGCAATGGCTGAACGAGACTCTCAGCGCGGGTAAAAAGACTCGCCGAGTCGACAACGTGAAAGCGAAGAAGGAGCGGAGACGGTTCCAACCGGCACTGGAGACGTTGGAAGACCGGACGGTTCCTTCCACGATTCTGTGGACCAACAAGGGTGACGCCAATAACGACCGCGATGGTTTCAATAGTGTCTTCGGCAGCAACGCGGCAGTGGCCCGAAACGTCGTCGATTACGCCCTTTTGTCCTGGCAATCTGTCATTTCCAGCTTCAATTACTCAGACGCCAGCCTCAGGGACACTTACGAGATGACGGTGAATATGGCCGCGTCCGGCGTCAGCTTGGGAGCCAGTGCCAATGCGACGAATAACAACAACGGCAAGCCGACCACAGGCGCCGCAACAATTGGACGCGGCAATGACGCCGATAAGGACGGTAATGGGCACGGTGGAGGCTGGTTTCTGGATCCAACACCGCAGGAGCACTCGGAGTTCATGGGCACGATCAATAACGCCTTCTCCGCCAAGGCGCCAACGCTCAATCCAAATGGCACTCCTAATCCGATTGCAAGCCAAGCCGATCTCTACTCCGTGGTGCTCCACGAATTCGGGCACGCCCTGGGCTTATCTGGGAACAACAACAACCTTCTGTTGAAAAGTGGGGGCCTAGCAACGATGACCAAGGCCGGTGGCAAACCGGTCACGGATACCGACCCTAACTCGAACAACTCCCCGAAGGGGCAACCAACCACCAATCCAGGTTTCTTGTGGCGATTCGATGGACCGTCCATTCGGCACCTCCTTACGAGCTACAATTCAGCCGATGCGAATGGGCAAACCCTTGGAACGGATAGCGGCGGCCCAGTGCATTCGGCTGCCGCGAGCCAAATAGTCACGGACAACGGAATTACCTACGTCGGGGCGGACGATCTCATGAACCCGCGCTACGGGTTAGGCGAACGACGCCTCATTCCCGAAACCATGGCCCTGATCCTTAAGGACGCTTACGGCTACACGATCAACCATCCCGCCGATTGGCCGATAGGTGTCCCAGCCAATTCCGGCGTCGGTGCCTACGGAACCAGTTTCTATGCCATGCTGCGGCGCAGCGACGGCCAGCTACTCATCCGAGGCGGTGCCGGAGACGACGTCATCACAGTCTCGACCATCGGTTCTGGTCTGCTGGTCAGTGTGGACATCGGCAACGATGTCGCCGGCACAGGCAGCCTTCCCGGCGCAGGCAACCTGCCGGCCTTCTCGGCGTTTTTTCCCACTCTCTCCGCCATCAACTCCATCGTCATCCAGGCGGGCGACGGCAACGATACTATCAAGATCGGCACCGGCTCGATCAACCTCATGCCTCGAGTTAGTGTCGATGGCGGCACGGGCACGGACCGTCTGTACGTTGACGACAGGCTCGTCTTCAACACATATACGTACACCGTCACCAACTCCACCGTCGTGCGGAACAACGGTTTCGGAGGTTTATCGTATGCGAACGTCGAGAGCCTCACGCTTTTCACCGAAGCGAAAACGGCATCACCGGTAACGACCGTTAACGTCGAGAGCACCGCGGCCGCGACGCCTGTCACCATTGCGGGCAGCGGAAATTCCACAATCAACGTCGGCAAGGACGGCAACGTCTTTTCCTCCATTCTGGGCGACCTTACCATCAGCCCGACGGGCAAGGCGGCACTCAACGTGGATGCCTCCCTTGACATCGGAACCACTATCGCGATCAGCAACACCAGCATTTTGGGTTTGGCGCGGGCTTCGATTTTCTATGACCCCAATCGACTCAGCGGGCTCACGGTCAGTGCCGGTTCGGGCTTCCGAGGCAACACCATAACCGTCAGAAGTACGCCGACAGCTCCCGTCACGCTGAACACGGGCGACGACATAGATGTCGTCACAATCCTCAGCACGAGTGGACCGCTGACGGTGAACGGCCAAGCGGGGACCGACACCGTATCCATCGGCAATAACGGAAGCGTGCGGTCCATCAACGGCCAACTCACCGTGACGAATGCCGGCAGCTTCAGTGCGGTGGTTGTGGACGACTCCGCCGATAAGGTCTCGCGAACGGCGATCGTCTACAACAACGGGGTTTCACGGGGGTCTTACACCGTGATCAGCGGTTTGATCCAGGGCGGGGACATCCTGCTCAAAGGGCGCGATCTGAGTTCGCTGACGATTCGAGCCGGCAGCGGGGGCAACACGTTCCGCATTCACGATACGCCCAGCAATTTCCGAGGGGGCGGTTTGTCAACGGGGATCGTCACCGGGGACGGCAACGATCAAGTCACCGTTGACGGCACCACCGGCGCGCTGGTCCTCAACGTTCAGAAAGGGAACAACTTAATCAATATTGGCAGCGGTAACGCCAGTCTCGACGCCATTCAGGGGCCGATCACTCTCACAGGCTCTAGGGGAAACAATGCCGTACACATTGACGATCGACTGACCAAGGCGAGTCGGAGCCTTACGCACACGATTACGGCCTTGTCCTATACGCGGACGGGTGCCGCGCCGATCTATTACTTGGACCAAGTCTCCAGCTTCGAGCTTTTGGCCGGCAGCGCTGCGGATACGATTAACGTCCAGGGTCGCCCAGCAACATCCAAGGGCATTGCTGACTTCACCATTGACGGCGGACCCGGCAACGACATCTTCAACATCGGTAACGCCGCTAACCAGATTGCCGACATCGGCACGGTGATCCTGAATGGTAAGGGCGGCGCTGACGTGCTGAACTTGCTGGACCAAGGCACGACGACGCCAGCGAGGTATGCGCTAAGACCTTCGCAATTGTCCAGTAACGGCGCCTTTCTCCTGTACGGTACCTTCGAGAAACTCTCCCTATACGGCGGCAGCGGCGGCAACACCGTCACGATTACCGGCACCAACTTAAGCGCCTCCCCAGGCGGAAGCCTCACCACCGTACATACGGGTATCGGCGATGACGTCGTCACGGTTGGGACTTCGCTGGATGGTATCAAGAGTCCCTTGTCAATCGACGGCCAGGACGGGAACGATCGCCTGATCCTGAACGATTCGACCGCGAAGACCGGCCAGGCTTATGTCGTCTTGCCGGGAGCCGTCAACCGCACCAACGCCGCGTCGATCCTCTTCGACGCCGTCGAACATCTGGATGTCACCGGCACGCCTTTCGACGATTCCTTCCAGGTCGGCGACGCAACCCACTCGCTGGATGGCCTCCAGCCGATCATTACGCTCAACGGCCAAGGCGGCGTCAACACCCTGGATTACTCCGCCTATCCCGCGAGTGTTTCCCAATCTATCCCCGGCTTGGTGAGCTGGTACAAGGGCGAAGGCAATGCCAATGATGCCGTCGGCGGCAACAATGGCACCTTGGTCAACGGTGCGGCGTTTGCGCCCGGCAAGGTGGGCCAAGCTTTCAGCTTCGACGGCGTGGACGACTATGTCGATCTGGGCAATCCCGCCTCGCTCGATATTCCCGGAAGCCTCACCGTTGAAGCCTGGGTGAATTACGAAACCCTCAGCCAGTACAAATACCTCGTCGCCGATTTCAATGCGGGCGGGCACGTCTCCCAGGGCTCCCTGGGCATTCTTCAGGACGGTCGCTTTTTCTGGTACCAGAGTATGACCGACGGAAGTTTCATCCAGGTTGAGGGCGCTACGACTGCGGTCGCCGGCCAATGGTATCACGTTGGGGTGGTGCGGGACGACGTAGCTAAGACCGTCACACTGTACGTCAACGGCGTCGAGGACGCCAGATCCAGTTATGCCGGGACGGCCGTCGGCTTGCAACAGACGAAGTTTCTGGGGGGTGCCACGCCGGTCGGCTTCCCTGGCGACTTTTTCAACGGCCGTATCGACGAGCCGTCGATTTACAACCGTGCTCTGCGCGCAGCGGAAATCCAGGGCATCTTCGCCGCAGGTAGCGCCGGAAAGCCGACCGGGAACAACACCGGCGTTCTTGTGAACCTGCTCCTTGGCCAGGCGACCGGCATCGAGGGGGGTATCGCGAACTTTCGGAATGCCATCGGTTCGGCTGGCAACGATAACCTCACGGGCAGTGTGCTGGGCGGAGTTCTCATGGGCGGCGCGGGCAGCGACGTATTGACCGCAAGTGGTGGCCGAAACATCCTCGTCGGCGGTTCGGGTGTGGACACGCTCAACGGCGGCAACGGCGGTGACATCCTTATCGGCGGACGGCTCTCCTACTATGACGAGGCCGCCCATACGGTGAACACCCTCGCCCTGAACCGCCTCCTGGCCGAGTGGAGCAGGACGAATCTCAGTTACCAGGACAGGGTGAATCACCTGAATGGCAGTGTTGTTACTCGTGCTAGGAACTTCCCCTATTTCCTCAACAGCCTCACCGTCTTCGACGACGGCGACGTGGACACCATCTTCGTCGGACTTGGTGAGAATTGGCTGTTGGACAGCTAACCGGCAACGACACGCCGGGCCGGCCTTACCTTGTGACGAGAGCGTCGGCGTGGTACGCGCAGGTGATCGAGTCTCGGTCATCAATCTGACTGTGCGTTCCACGCCGACCCACGCGGATTTAGGACTTCGGCGAGCAGTGACTCCTGAATAATAACGGCCGGTGAGGTCTTACCGCCAAGCAAGCCCCTCACCGGCCCGGCACGCAGTCTGCGCGCTGGGAACGATGTCTCATCGTTCTATTGCAGACCAATCTGGAATGGGAGAACAGACCATGTTACTTGAGAGTTGGCTGCAAAACGTCCGTTCCACCCTCGCACCGGGCCGGGGCCAACGCAAGCACGGGCTGCGGCGCGGCTCGCCGTGGGGCACCGTCTCGATCACCCGGTGATCCGTCGGCCCCCACCCGGACACCCGCGTCAGGTTGGTCTTGACCCACGGTTCGTCGAGGAAGACGAACCGATCCGCCCGCCCACCATGCGTTCACCCGACCGCTCCACCGCCTCGGACCCGACGCCACCGCCCTCGGGACCGAGGCCCACGCGCCAGTCCGACGCACCGGCGGGGTGCTGGTCGTCGCTGATTCCACACGCGATACACCCGCTGCCCACGACATCGAATTGGTCACCCGCCACGGGTCCGGCAAGCACCATCAAGTCGTCCAAGGCATCAATCTTGTCACCCTCCTGTGGACCGACGGTGACCGC
>JAYVXO010000219.1:0-3618 GCA_043785105.1 Fimbriiglobus sp. | reverse complement strand
TCAAGCGCGGAGACTTTGGGCTGGCTCATGCCCGCGACTATAGCCACCCTGCGGGACTTCGAGAACCCGACTCACAACACCACTGCGTAACTCCTAAGATGTAAGAAAGGTGATGAAACAGTTTTTCTCACCATACAAACACATGGTAAGGCCCATCGATCGCGTTGTCGAAGGGGAATTGCCGCGCGGAACCCTCGAAGATGGCTTATTCGAGTTGTGCCTCGGGAGTAGCGGCAAGCCGTTCGCACAGATCATCTACGTCCGGATCGCCGATCAGTGCTACGCCGTCCTCATGCCGTGTGCCGAGAACCCGGAGTCGGCGGTGACTTACTACGAGTTCTTAAACAACGATAACGAAAACTTGAGGGTGTGCTGCGCCCGGTACAATGACGAGAAAGAGTGCTGGGAACGGTGCCCTGAATCCGTGACCGTACATTGGCCGAAGACTGGTGCCACATTCGACTTCGGGTGAAGCGACATGGCCGCGACGATGGCTTACTATTGGGAGACAACTTGCACCGGACTGTCACACGACAAGTTTTCACCCGGAATACATTAATGTCTGTCCTTCCGATCCGCACTTACGTCCGCATTGAGGGCTAATCATGGCGAAACGCAGGCGAGATTCGATGCCACCACCGCCCGTCGGCGGCGGCTACGAGTTCGAGGTCGTCGAACTGGGACCGCCTACGTACCTCACCCCACCGCCTGCTGTTAAAGCTCGCGGTGGACTCATTCCGATGGGCGATGGTGAAGGGCTGTCTGCCCGACCACTTCCGCCCTCGGAAGATCAGCGTGCCGGACCAGCGTTACCGGAGTAAATTCCCATGCTGATCGTGGTCGAACGGGTCAGCAGCGGCGGGGTAGACGCCGTATGTTATTCAATTCGCTGAGTGGCCTATCTGAATTCGTTACCCCAGTGACGCTGATATAGCGCCGACGGTTTTACTTCAGTTTCATACACACCAGTTTCGTTTCGTCGCGGACGAAGAGTCGCCCGTCGGCGAGTGCGGGAGCGGCGCGGGTTGTGCCGGTCAGGACTTTGGCGCGGCTCATTTCTTGAAACGCTTTTTCGGTCGCGGCGAAGTGGACCAGTTCGCCCGATTCGGTCACGGCCAATAGCCCGCCATCGACCGCGATCAGACTCGCACAGCCGAAGCGGTCCACGGACCATTTCACGTCGCCGGTTTTCCAATCGACGCACCGCAAGCGGGCGCTGCGCCCTTCGGCGCGGCCATCGATCCCGTACAGGTAATCCCCCACCAGCACGGGCGTGTTGTAGTGGCACGAAATGCTACGGTCGTTCGACCAAAGCTCTTCAAGTTCGGTCCCCTTGGCTTTCAGCAGAATCGCACCGGTGCCGTAGGACGTGGTCAGTAAAATTTCGTCACCCCGGACCACCGGGGAGGCGGCATTCACGGACGCTTCCAGGCGTGCGCGCCAGGGCTTGGTGAACGTCACTTTGCCGGTGGCCGCTTCGACAACCACGAGACCACTTCGAGTGAAAAACACCCCGTGCGGCTTGCCGTCGAGGGTCATGATGTTCGCGGAGGAATAACTGGGCGGGTCGTCGGTGGCCTTCCACAGTTCCTTGCCCGTCCGCACATCGAACGCCACAATCCCGGCACCCTTTCCGCCCACGTTTACGAGCAGTTTATCGCCAATTACGATCGGCCCGGCACCGACTCCGAAGAAGCCTTTTTTAACGGCGTAATCCGTCACGATATTCCGGTGCCACAGCTTGTCGCCTTTGGCGGCATCAATCGCGTGCAGATCGCCGTTGGCACCGAGCGTGAACACCCGGCCATCGGCTACGATCGGCACACACCGGGGGCCGTTGTCGAAGCCGAAGTCGTCGGTGTACTTCGTGTTGGCTGCGAATTTCCACTTCAGTTTCCCGGTCGCCGGGTCGAGTGCGGTCAGGATTTCTTCGGTGTCGATGCGATGAAACAAAAACAAACTCCCGCCGGATACGGTCACTCCGGCGAAACCTGCGCCGACATCCATTGTCCAAACAATCGGCGGGCCATCCTTGCCCCAAGTCCAGTTGAACCCGGTTTCCGTGGAGTGACCGTCCCGATTTGGGCCATGAAAGTGGGGCCAATCGGCGGCGGGCGCGAATGCAGCGACTGCAACGAAAAGTGTCAACACAACCGGCAAAGCGGCTCGGGGCATCGGACATCCTCCGGGGAGAATCGGGTAATCGTTGCCCAGGCGGGTGGAGTGGTTATATTAGTGGGATGATAAATTTTCCGCGCACACGGGTTGCCTCTTCCCACTCGCCGGCTCCGTGGCCAGTTGCAGGGGCCACGCTGTGATTAGTTACCGTCGGTCGATCAACACCGACCCGCCCGCCTTGGTTGAAGTTTGGAACGACGCCTCCACGGCGCGGGGCACGTACCCGTTGCGCAACCCCAGCCTCCTGGAACGCTGGATATTCAGCAAGACCTATTACTGCCACGATGACCTCGTGGTCGCGGTGGACGATGACACCAAGCGAATCATCGGCTTCGCGCTAGTTGGCTTCGGTCCGGACGAAGAACTGTCACAGTTGAACACCAACATCGGGATTGTCTGTGCGGTCGTGGTGCGACCGGAGTATCGCAAACGTGGTATTGGCCGCGAATTGATACGCGGCGCCGAAGAGGTTCTCAAGCAACGCGGGGCAACGGAAATCATCGTCGGTTCGATGTGGCCCGCGAACCCTTACCTGTTTGGCTTGTACGGCGGAAGTAACTCGCCCGGCATACTGGATAGCGAACCCGATGCTGCTGCGTTTGTGAAAACAGTCGGCTATTCCCCCGCCGAATCGTGCCTCGTTCTGCAAAAAAAACTCGATTCCCCGCTCACCGTGGCCGACATACGCTTCGGCATGTTACGCCGCCGCTATGACGCCCAAACGTTGCGAATCGCCGGTGTCCCGACGTGGTGGCACGAGTGCGTCTGGGGGCAACTCGAACCCGTCGAAATCCGGCTAATTGACAAGCTCACAAACATGCCCGCGGCACGTGCGGTGGTGTGGGAACTGGAAGGCTTCAGTTGGAAATGGAACCACCCGTCGGCGGGGATCCTGGACGTTCAAGTCCGCCCCGATCTGCGGAAATTAGGGCTGGGAAAACTGCTGCTCTCGCACGTCCTGCGGTTCCTACAAGACCAGTTTTTCGCCATCGCCGAACTCCAAGTCCCCAGCAACGACCCCGCTGCCGTCGGGCTGTGTCACTCCCTCGGGTTCGATCAAGTCGATCAAGGCTTCATCTACCGCCGTTCGGTTGCGGATGAACCTGCAGGGTAGGCGTCACATTTGTTGGTGGAAGTTAGCCTCAGTCTTCGTTTTCAACCCCAACGGGGTTGTTGCATTAGCCCAGGGTGAAACCCTGGGAGGCTTCCGCCCTGGGAACCCGCATCCCAGGGCGGAAGCGTCCCAGGGTAACGGACCTTCGGCCCGCAACCCTGGGCTAGAGCATTCTTCAAGTAATCGTAGCGGGTTTCCTATAGACTGTCAGACCCGATCCTCCTCACGCCACGGATGGCATCATGGCCGCCTACGCCCTCGACCTCCGCGCCCGCATCGTCAACGCCCGTCAGGACGGTGACTCCACCGCCGATGTCGCCGACCGG
>JAYVXO010000218.1:0-70646 GCA_043785105.1 Fimbriiglobus sp. | reverse complement strand
GGAGTACCCACCCAGCACGCCGACGAGTTCAAGTCGCTGATGACCCTGAAGTTCCAGACCTTCAAAGACGTATCACTCCTGGCCGCGTAATGTATATGTGGGTTGTCAAGTTTCAAACCAAGCTGGATCGCGGAACCCAACGTGGGGGTCGG
This sequence comes from Fimbriiglobus sp., assembly GCA_043785105.1. Classification (GTDB taxonomy): domain Bacteria; phylum Planctomycetota; class Planctomycetia; order Gemmatales; family Gemmataceae; genus Fimbriiglobus. Next base: position 70,494 of record JAYVXO010000218.1, on the reverse strand, counting down.
CTGGTGGCACGCGGCGCACTGACTCTCGGTGAAGTTGTGGTGATTGAACGTGATTGGTTTCTGTGACTTAATATAAACCCGGTCACCGGGCAGGATTTGATAGTTCGTCTTGGTGTCACCGTGTTCGGTGACACCCTTCCAGTCCACCGGGAGGATTTGGTCCTGACCATCTGTCTGATTCCGGCGAGCGATCCACACGCTCATCGGCACCTTTTTCTGCAACACGCTGGTCTGCGAAATCGCATCCAGCACTGTTTCATTCCCGGTGATCGGGAAGCGGATGACCTGCTCGCCGTTTAGGGCCAAGTCCGCGACGATGTACGCAAATTTGCTGTTGAATGCGCGGACCATGACTTTAACGGTGCCATCGGGCCGACCAGCTTTGACCAAGTGTTCGTTCACGGTTTTCGTCGCTTCGGGAATGGTCAGCCCGGTCACGTTCAAGATCCCGGCGGCGGGGTAGAAACTCTGCAAGTTAATCGTGCCGTCGGGGTGGACCATGAATTGACGGGGCGTCGGCATTTGCCCGACGATCCCAGTTTGCGATTGGATACCCAGTACGTCCGGCGGTTCGATGCGGTACTCGTTTTTTACTGGCACGTTTCTGTATCTTTTAGAGCCGAATCGGATCAAGTTCTCCTCGATGGTGCGTCCGTTCAGCAGTGTATCCAGGTCTTTGATCCCCTCGGTCCGACTCACTTCATCCGTCAGCCATCCGACCACCTTCTTGCGTTTCGTCACATCGCCATCTTTCACGAAGTAGTCGGTTTCGACGACGCTGGGTGGGGTGCCACGGAGGTCGTTGCAGACCCGTTTCAGGAATTCTTCATCGCTCAAATTGGGGCCGAGAACCGGTTTCGCGGCGACGGGTTTGACTTTGGCGGCGTCATCGGCTTTGACCAGGGACAGCGTCCCGGCGCTGAAGCCGGTGGCCAGGACCAGTGCCGTCAGCACGCCGACCGTGGCGGCTTTGAGTTTCGTGAGCAGCATCATTTGCAACACTCCATCGGTTAATTGAAGCACGGTTGCGGGGACGGACCCCGCGAGAGGGCCACCACAGGCAGCCAGTATTGCGACTTCGATGACGGCATCGGCCAGGACGACCGGGACCGTGGCGTTGGCTTGGCCGGCCAGTACAAGGACCAACCCACTGGCCGAAAGCGTAATCCCACGTTCCGTCAGGCGCTCCGCGAGCAACTGTCTGGCTTTGCCGATCCGACCGGCCAACGTAGCAGGTGCGATCCCGAGTTGCTTGGCGACTTCGCGTTGCGATCGGCCTTCGAGGTCGCACAACACAATCGGCAGCCGCAACTTGTCGGGTAGCTTCGCCAGTTCCGCGTCGAGAATGGGTTGAAGATCGGACCAGACTTCGGCAGACATCGGGGCCGTGGGTTGCGGGGCGGACTCCATCGAAGTTTCCCTCGTCGCTCGCTTGGCCCGAAGTGCCTTGGCTTTCAACGCCATGCGGTACGCCACCCCGTACAGCCAGTTGCCAACTTGCGCACGGGGCCGCACCACATTGGCCCGCCGAGCCAACACCAAGAACACGGCTTGAAACGCATCCTCGGCCAAGTGCGAATCCCCGATCACCCGACGGCACACCCCCAGCACCATTGGCCCGTGTCGCCGTACCAGTTCGGCAAACGCGGTAGGGTTGTGCGATTCCACGAAGACTGTCAGCAGTTCCCCGTCGGTACGACCAACGGCATCGGTTGCCAGCGCCATTCGTCGGAGCGGTGCGAACAAGTGAGAAGCCGGCGAACGGGTAACCATTGGGGCAGGGCCTTTCAAAAGCGATCGGGTCGCATCAGGTATTGCCGGGAAAATGCTCTGCGCACGGAATGACGGCAAAAAATCCGCCAATCGGGGGAACTGTCCAGAAATCCGACAGTCGGCAACCGCACTCCGGATAGGTTAAGTTAAACAGACACTGAAACGATTCGGTTGACGCATCAAGATCCTGCACGGGCCACAAAGAACGAATTTGAGAAATCTGCACAAAAACCAGTTCAGTTGCCGTTTGTTGTCGGAGTGCAGTTCCGTTCAGAAGTGAAGTTTGCGAAACCCAGCTATCGAGTGCCACTATTCCCCACACCAAGCATAAAACCGCGCCAGCATTTACTCCGCTGCACGAATAGTAACCGCTCTCAGTAGGGAATCGCGAAACTATTTTCCACCAATTAGCAAGTTGCGCCTTGACAGCAAAACAGAAGTCCCGATAGTGATGATTGGAATTGAGTAAGTCAATCAATTCTTTGTGACAAATCCCGTCCCCTGTCCGGAGTTCCGACATGACGTTCAAGTTGCGATGCGAGAGCTTAGAAGCTCGCGAAAATCCAGCAGGACCAATCATTCTTCCGCCAAACGGCGATCCCGTAAATCCATACGGGCCACCGAACCAAGACACGCCACCCCCTTCACCCCCACCACCGCCGCCACCAGCACAATCTTCAACGCCGACCGCTGGCGAGTAAACCGTAGACAGCAACTTGCGCATCAAGTCACTGTCACGATTGGTTAGTGAAACGAAACGAGACGAGGCGGTTGGGATTACGATCCCAACCGCCTCGTCTCGTTTCGCGTTTGCTTCCGGCTTCCCGACGTTTACACCATGAAGTGCCGGGGGTCTTGAATGAACCCGGTGAGTGCGGACGCGGCCACGGTTAGCGGCGACGCCAGAAATACCTGGGCTTCCTTGTGGCCCATGCGTCCGGGGAAGTTGCGGTTGGTCGTGCTGATGCAGGAAATCGGCGTGTTGAGCCGACCGAAGGTGTCCGACGGCCCGCCCAAACAGGCGGCACACGACGCCTCGCCGATCTTGGCCCCGGCGTTCAGGAAGATGTTCCGCAGCGATGTCCCGCCGATCATCTCGGTATCGAGGCCGCGATCCACTTCCGTGGTCGCCGGGACCACGAACGTGTCGATCTTCACCGACTTGCCCTGCAAGATGCCTGCGGCGGCCCGGAAGTCGGTGAGCTTACCGCCGGTGCAACTGCCGATGTACGCGCGATCGAGTTTCGTACCTTGGACTTCGGAGACGAACGCCTTGTTGTCCGGCGAGTGCGGCTTGGCAATGACCGGCTGCAACTTCGAGAGGTCGTACACCTTCTCGAACAGGAATTTGGCCCCGGTGTCGCCTTTCAACGGCGTGTACGGCTTGCTGCCGTTCTTCTTGCCGCGTGCGTTCACGTAATCCAGCGTTACCTGATCCGGGGCAATGCACCCGTTCTTGCCGCCCGCTTCGATGGCCATGTTGCACAGCGTCATTCGTTCTTCGATGTTCAACGCGAAGACGCCCTCGCCGTCGAACTCCATCGTCCGGTACGTCGCCCCGTCCACGCCGATGTCCCCGATCACGGCAAGAATCAAGTCTTTGGCCATGATGTACGGGGGCATTTTACCGTGGAACACGAACCGCATGGTCGGCGGCACTTTGAGCCAGATCTTGCCGGTGCCCATGACGAAGCCCGCGTCCGTGTTGCCGATGCCGGTCGCAAACTGCCCGAACGCCCCAGCGGTGCAAGTGTGGCTATCGGTCCCCAGTAAGACTTCGCCGGGTCGCGTGTGGCCTTCTTCCGGTAGCGCGATGTGGCAGACGCCCTTGTAGCTGGACGTGCCCACGTCGTAGAAGTACGGCAGGTCTTGTTCCTTCGCAAACGCCCGCAGGACATCCACGTTGCGGTTCGCCATCGCGTCTTTGGTGAAGATGTAATGGTCCGGGATAATCACGACTTTTTCGCGGTCCCAGACCTTGGCGTCTTGGCCGAAGTGCTTCTTGAAGATGCCAATCGTCCCCGGCCCGCACACGTCGTGCGTCATCAGCACATCGACGTTCACCCAGATGTTATCCGCCGGGTTCACATGGTCCCGCCCAGAAGCCCGAGCAAGGATTTTTTCCGTCAGCGTCATCGCAGCCATAGCAAAACTCCAGGCCAAAATCAGTCACTCGGGTAGGCTGTGCCAGGCGAACCGGCTGCGTAAGCTGCCGGGCGGACTGCCACAATCGCCAGGAAGGTTTCACCCAGGCGACTCACGTCGCCGGTTCGCCGGGAATGCCAAAACGCAGATCACCGTTTAGCATCTTACGACGAAGTGACCCCGGAAAGCAGAGCGGGGCCGGCGCGAACGCCAGCCCCGCAGAGTTGTGTCATCAATGCTGTTGCGTTAGCTATCGAGATTGATCGTTTCGCCACCTGCGATCGTCGCGCTGCCGAATAGGATCTGCGGGTTCACATCGGTCCGGATGAACCGGACCGAGCCGTCGCCCATCGTCACGTTGATGCCGCCGCTGTGGAGGCTGCCCGCGGTGCCACCGACCTTCAGAACGCCCGCGGCCCTAGGGACGAACGAGTTGATCCCAACGGCAATGTCGATCCCGTACATCCAACTGCCGCGGTAGCCCCAGGCGAGGTACTGCGGGAACTTGACTTGCGTTGAGCTACCAAGTGCCGAGAGCGGCAGGCCACTCGTCGCAGTGCCGTAAGCGTAACCCACGCCTGCCGTCGTCGGGTCGGAGGTCATCGTGGTTTCGGCCATCAACATCGTATTCGACGTGCCGTCTTTCATGTCGTCGATCCGAACGCGGCTGTTCATGCCGAACGCATATTTCGCTTTGCCCGGCAGGCTCCAAGGCGAGGTCGAGAAGGCGGGGCCGGTGTTGGCGGAGTAGTTCCACTGTGCCGTTTCGTAGGCGCTGGTGACGAAGTCGTAGTTCGTTTTGATGCCGGTGCTGGACGTTGAAGGGCTGTAAGGTGTGTTGGCAGGGATGGCCGGTTCACCGTTATCCGACGGGCAGCGGAAGGTCGGGATTTCGTTCGGAAGTTGCGCCAGATTTTTTGTGTAATCATTTGGTGCTACACCCAGATTCAAGATGCTACCGTTTGTCGGGGGGACTGTGCAGAACGCCACTTGCTTCACGAGAACCGAATCAATTGACGTTTGCTCAATGCCCGCGAGAAGGAACACTAGACCGGAAATGTTTTGAGCCGGTCCACCCGCAGGGGCTCCTGGGTTCCAACCGTAGTTCATACCCCCGGCTGGCAATCGTTGGTTCGCGCTTTCAAAGTTCATGATCGACAACCCGAGTTGCCGCATGTTGTTTTGGCACTTGGCGCGGGCCGCCGATTCGCGGACCTTCTGGACGGCGGGGAGCAGTAGCCCGACTAACACGGCGATGATCGCAATCACCACCAACAATTCGATCAGGGTGAACCCAAGTCGGGTCCGGGTACGAGCCATGATTCGGCCTCCTAAATAAAATGGGCAACAATAACATTGTACGGCAAGCGACGGTCAAGAGTATAGTCAATCGACTTTGGCGACGGGACCGCTTCAGAACCATACAGTATAACTTTAACCTGTGCGTCCGGATTCGTACAAGTGGTAATCGCAAAATTCCGCGTGCCGTTACGAACTTGAAACCGAACAGTCCGGGACGGAATACCTCTTTAGACACTCGCTTAAGTCTCAAGTTCCACAAACGCAACGGATTGCGCGTAACGGCAACCATGGTCAGAAAGACCGATAAGACTTTTGACAGGATTTACAGGATTGAACAGGATTCCAATCCGATTTTCTATCCTGTTTAATCCTGTAAATCCTGTCAAAAATGCCTGAGTGCGAGCTTCCTCGGCAAGCTTCATTATGCCACGAACTTCGCTACTGGATTCTGTTTTAGGAGTATCCCGATTCACCACGCCGCACTCACGCCGCCACTACTGACCGCTGATTTGCCCGGCGTCGGGGGGCGGATTAAGGTCCGGGTCGAAGATTTTGAAGTTGATGAGGTGCCGTCCTACGAGCCGTGCGGGTCGGGGGACCATCTTTATTTATGGGTGGAGAAGCGTAGCGTCGGGCCGGAGCATTTGGCCCGCACGATTGCGCAGAAACTCGGGACGCACGCCGGGGCCGTTGGCACGGCGGGGTTGAAGGATCGGCACGCGATCACGCGGCAATGGGTCAGCGTGCCGAAGGAAACGGAACCGCTGTTGAAGAAGATCGACGGCGACGGCATTCGGGTGCTGAAAGTCGAACGCCACACCAACAAACTCAAGCCGGGGCACCTGCGCGGCAACACGTTTCGCATCCTGATTCGTGGCGCCGATCCGTCGAAGGTCGCCGAAGCCGAAGCCATCCTGACCCGACTGCGGACGCTAGGAATGCCGAACTTTTACGGCCCACAACGCTTCGGCCGGGACGGCGGCACGGTGGACCTGGGCTTCCAATGTTTGAACGGCACCCAGCCGAAACGCCTGCGGCCGTTCGTGTACAAGTTCGCGCTGTCGGCGGTGCAATCGCTCCTGTTCAACGACTACCTTGCCCAACGAATGCGCGACGGGCTGTTACGGACGGTGGTCGCGGGTGACGTGATGATGAAGTGGCCGTTCGGCGGGCTGTTCGTCGCGGCGGATGTCCCGGTTGAACAGACCCGGTTCGACACCCGCGAGACCGTAACCGGCGGCCCGATGTACGGCAGCCGCATGTTCGCCGCCGCTGGTGACGCGGCCATCCGGGAAGCGAAAGTGTTGAGTGACAACCGGCTGTCACTCGCCAGTTTCAACGGCTTCGGCAAGCTAATGGGCGGCACCCGTCGCCACAACCTCATTTACCTCGATGACCTCATTTCCACGTGGGAACCCGACGGCCTCCGCCTGACGTTCACCCTGCCGTCCGGTTGCTACGCCACGATATTGCTAGCCGAAGTGATGAAAACCAACCCCGACACCGGCTCCGATAGCGACGCCGACGAGGATGAGCAATAACCAAGTGTCCGAAGCGGCGCCACATTGCCCGCAAGGCTTCGACGGGTTGGAGTTTTGTGGCACGGCGGGCAGTTTGTGGAATTGACTCTGCGATGCTGTGTCACTCGCTGAACAGAATGATTTATGCCGAGTGCCGCAAGATAAAGTGACTTTTTGTCGTTCTCCGAATCGCAAGTGTAGAAACATGATAATATTACAATTCTAAGCTTCCTTTACTATTACTTCACATAAAATTCCACAGTCATTTCAGTCGATTTTCCGAACAAAACCCCATTTGGTTGACTATTTCAGCCAAGTGGTCTTGTCGAAGAAGTTTTCATGTCGATAGAGTATAAATACTCAGCTTGCGAACTTTTCGCAGTTGTTCGCACGAGTTGCGAATAACTGTTTGAAGTCAGTTTTGTTTTCGCCCGTTCTCGTTATCAGCGGCTATGGCCTGCGGGATTTTCCCCCACAGTTTTCCATACTTATGTCCCCTCTCTCTTGGAGGTCTTCCATGCGTCGGTCTCTCCCGATGCGTCGATCCGCGTTTACGCTGATCGAACTTCTGGTGGTGATTGCGATCATCGCCATCCTGATTGGGCTATTATTGCCCGCCGTGCAAAAGGTTCGGGAAGCGGCTGCTCGTAGCCAATCGCAGAACAACCTGAAGCAGATCGGTATTGCTATCCACAGCGCTCACGACGCTATGGGCGCATTCCCACCAATCTGTGTCAACCAGTGGTCCACGTTCAACGAGGCAGCCTCGGCCAAGTACAACGGCCCGTATGTGCCTTACAGCCAAGCAACGGCAGGCAGTGACAAGACCTCGTTCTTCTACTGTTTGCTGCCCTATGTTGAGCAGGATAACCTGTACAAGGATCTTGCCGGCTATCAGTGGTACCTGATGGGAAATCGTCGGAGCGACAGGACGAAACTTGTTGGCACGGAGTTACCGAAGGTCTACACCGCGCCGCTTGACGCCAGTCCTTACAAAGAAGTCAATTGGTCCTGGCCCTACACGACTCATCCCAACGGCATCCCGTTCAAGATGGCTCTCGTGAGCTATGTACCAAACTGCCGAGTTTTCGGAACTGCAGCAGTCGGTTGGGAAGCGTGGAAAGTGAACTGGAGGCACATGGGTGCGGGCACTGCTAAGATTTCGTCGATCACCGATGGTCTTTCCAACACGATGTTTGTGATTGAAAAGCAAGCCGTCACCGGCCAAGGCACGATGGTTTACAAGGATTGGGGAATTACAGGTTCTAACGGTGCTCAGCAAGGTGGGATCAACATGTGGGCCACGACGGATACGCCTGAAACCGGCATTCCGTTCTTCGGGGCAACGTGTAACGATCCAAGTGTTACTTGGGACGATGAGTACGGCCAATGGTGGCAGGGAACCTGTAAGTTTGGAGCAAATCAATTCGAGACGTTCCAACCGCCACGCCGTAAACTTGTGGCCAACCAACAGAACTTCTACAACATCTACCCGCTGTCGTCATCTGGCAACCAATGCCTGCTGGGCGACGGTAGTGTTCGGAACATCAGCACGTCGATTTCGATTAACGCTTGGAGTGCTGCTGTGACTCCAAACGGTGGTGAAACTTTCTCCTTGGACAACTAACCACTCCGGTTCATTGAACCAAACACGGGGTGGGCAAAGTCGTTCTTTGCCCACCTTTTTTGCATGACCTCGATTTTCTATTCCAGGGGGTTCTATGACTCGGTTCGTCCGTCCGTTCAGTATGGTAATTGTTGCATTTTCGGCACTGCTAATAATGTCCTGTGGAGCCGGTCAAGGAGATCGGCTCCCAGATACTGGGGCAACTCTTGAAGGCACCGTCACATTCGGGACTGAAAAACTCGAATTTGCCATGATCTTGGTCACAAGCTCCAGTGGAACTTCCCAGGGCAAAGTGAACGAAAACGGTAAATACAAGCTGGACAGTGTACCGATCGGTGAGGTCAAAATCGGGGTCAACACTTCGGCGGCCCGCGGCGATTTTCAGACCAAAATTATGCAACAAAACTCCGCAGCTGCGGACCCGGCTAAGAGCAAGAAGATCGAAGGCCCGAAGTTTGTTGACGTGCCCGAGAAGTTCTTCAATCCTGAAACTTCGGGACTCACAACTACCATCGCAAAAGGGCCGAACACCTTCGATATCATGATCCCCAAATGATTGGCGATCGCGTTATCGTTTTCAGTCGGCCTAAATGGCTTGTGGCCGGAGACACCAAGAGGTAGTCTCCGGCCACAAGCCGTTTTGCATTTCGGTAGCGTGTTTCGATCGCCTAGTTAGCCAATTCTCCATACTTTCTCCCACCAAATCGCCATTCCCTACAATGGGCGTTTCTGGTTAAGTTGTGCGATAACAGTGGCGATTTCGTCCCAAGGAACCACGAACATGGCAATCTCCTCGAATCGGTTTGCTCGGCTTGCGCTTATGGGGTTGGAAGACCGCTCCGTGCCTGCCAGCGCGGGAACACTGGACTCGACTTTTGGGAATAGTGGCCGCGTGCAGATCGGCTTCAACTTGGGGGGCACGAACCTGGATGAAGCGCGGGCGATTGCGGTTCAGTCGAACGGGCGGATCGTGGTCGTGGGGGATGTGGCCGTAACCGGCGGGTCGAACTTCGCGGCGGTGCGGTTGAACTTGGACGGGTCGCTGGACACGACATTTGGCGGCGCCGGGAAAGCCACCGTGGCCTTCGCCGCCAACTCCGTGGCGACCAGTTCCGTGGCCACGAGTGTGGCGATTCAAGTCGATGGCAAAATCGTCCTCGCCGGGTACGCGACTTCGACGAGTAACGACTTTGCGGTGACACGGCTGAACGCCGATGGCACGCTCGACACGACGTTCGGAACGGGTGGCAAGGCGACGATTCCCTTCGACTTAGGCGGCTTGAACGACGACAGTGCCAAGGCAATCACGCTGCAAGCCGACGGCAAGATCGTGTTGGTCGGGCAAGTCGAGACGGCCTCCGGGTACGATTTCGGCGTGGTGCGGTTGAACACCAACGGCAGCTTGGACACGTCGTTTGATGTCGATGGTAAACTCACCGTCGGCTTCGATCTGGGGCGGTCGAATTCGGACATCGCTACGGCGGTCTTGCAGCAAGCCGACACCAAACTCGTCATCGTCGGGACCGCCGACACGGCCACCGGAAACGACTTTGCAATCGTGCGGCTCAACGCGGACGGTAGCCTTGACAAGACTTTTGCCACGACTGGGAAGACCACGTTTGACTTCAACCTCGGTGGCAACAACGACGATAGCGCCAGTGGTGTTGCCCTGCAAAGTAGCGGCAAGATAATCGTGGCGGGGACCGCGAACGCCCAGGCTCGTTCCGCGTTTGCTGTTGTGCGGATGAACACCGACGGCAGCGTGGACAAAACCTTCGGCACGAACGGGGCTTCGACGATCGACTTCGCGGCGGGCGGGAGCAACTTGGCAACGGTCAACGGGGTGGCACTCCAGTCCGATAACCGCATCGTCCTCGCGGGTGGCATCGCCCCAACAACCAACGGCGATTTCGCGGCAGCCCGGTTGAGTCCCGATGGGGCGCTCGATACCACGTTCGGCACGGGTGGCAAAACGACGATCGCGTTCAACCAAGGTGGCCGTAACAACGACGTAGCGAACGCCGTTGCCGTGCAAGCCGATGGCCGCGTGATTCTGGCGGGCAGCGCGGACACCGGCGGCGCGAACTTCCTCGGTGACATCGCGGTGGTACGGCTGTTCGGGAACCCGACAGCGCCGCAACCGATTCTCGCCGGTGGGGTGGCGAACGGCACGGCACGGGTACTGAACCCCACTAGCGGCGTTTACATTCCCACGGACACGCTGAACTTTTTCCCCAACTTTACGGGCACGGTGCGGGTGGCCACGGCGGACGTGAACGGCGACGGCGTCCCCGATTACATCGGCGGCGTGGGGCCGGGCGGCGGTTCGCGGTTCGTCGTGTTGGACGGCAAAACCAAGTTGGTCATCAACGATTTCTCCGCGTTTGAACCGTCATTCACCGGCGGTATCTTCATCGCCACTGCCGATCTGAACGGGGATGGCAAGGCCGACGTGATCGTGACACCCGACCAAGGCGGCGGGCCGGTCACGGCAATCTACGACGGCGCGAAACTGACAAGTGGGCTGAAGCTGGACGCGGCGCAGATCGTCCGCTTCTTGGGTATCGACGACCCGGCCTTCCGGGGTGGTGCCCGCCCCGCCGCCGGGGACGTGACGGGTGATGGCGTGCCGGACATTATCGTCGCTGCCGGGTTCGGCGGCGGCCCGCGCGTCACGATTTGGGACGGCAAATCCGTGCGGTCCGGTAGCCCCACTCAGTTGCAAAACTTCTTCGCCTTTGAACCGACACTGCGCAACGGAACGTTCATTGCTGCTGGTGATATTAACAGTGACGGCGTGGCCGATTTGGCCTTCGGCGGCGGTCCCGGTGGTGCGCCACGAGTGCGAATCTATGACGGGAAACTGCTCGCTGCGACAACGAACTTGAGTTCACTCGACACCCTCCCCGCCGCGGCCCAAATCGCCAACTTCTTTGCCGGAGATACCAGTTCGCGTGGTGGCGTTCGGGTGGCCCTCAACGACGTGGACGGCGATGGTCGCGCCGACCTCACAACCGGCAGCGGCGATGGCGAAACCGCCCGAGTCCGGGTTTACAAAGCTACCAACCTCCTCACCATCTCCAGCCCCACCCCCGACCAAGACTTCGACCCGTTCAGCGTCAGCGTGCCAAGCGGCGTCTACGTAGGATAAAACCGGGTAAATCAGGTTTATGCTGTACGAAACCGCCGTTGTTTTCCGGCATTTGACCCCGTGAACAGTTTCCAAGAGAAGACAAATGGATCACGAAAACACGAAGGCACGAAACAGAATGAAAATACTGGGGTAAGCGGCACATTTGTTGGTGGAAGTTTGTCTATTGATCTTCGTTTTCTACCCCAACGGGGTTGTTCCATTAGCCCAGGGTTGCGGGCCGAAGGTCCGTTACCCTGGGAGGCTTCCGCCGTGGGAAGGAAACCTCCGCACGCGAAATCCTGCTGGTGTTGGGAACAGTCACCCAGGGTAATCGTCGCAGAGCCTCCTCAACCCTGGGCTAAGGGAACAACCCCGTTGGGGTTGAAAACCAGTGTCCAGGAAACGGGAACAAATTTTCCATTAACAATCGTGACGCTTACCAATTTACTGTGGTGCCAATCGGTCGCCTTCCTGCCGTGTGTACTCGGCTTCGTCGATGCGTTGAAACTGAACGCGGTCGCCGACGCGGAGGGGGAAGTAGCCGTCGGCGACATCGACGATGGTGAGCGGGGTGCGGCCGATGATGTTCCAGCCACCGGGGCGGGGGAGCGGGTAGATGGCGGTTTGCTTGCCGGTTAAGCCGACGCTGCCGGGTTCCACTCGTAACCGGGGGGTGGCCAATCGCGGCACCCCACGCAACGGTTCCGGCAGGTAGCCCATGTAGGGAAACCCTGGCACGAACCCGATGGCGTAAACCGTGAACTCGGTCGTGGTGTGCAGTGTGATGATTTGCTCAGCAGTTAAGCCGGTCACGTCGGCGACATTTGCTAAGTCCAACTGCCGTTCGTAACAGACGGGAATGACAAATCGGCGCGCTGGAGTTGCCACGGCGTGCCGGGGCATCGTCTTCGCCGTGGCCTTCAGCCATTCCACGACGACGGGCAACTGAATCTGGTCCGCATCAAAGAACACGCCGACACTTGCATAGGCTGGCACCACGTCGAACAGCCATGCTGGGTTGCTGGCTCGCACCGTCGCAGCGAACGCCACGGCGGTGGATTCGTCCGCAAAATACACGATTGCCGCTTGATCGCCGAGTGGGGTGATGGTCATAGTGGATGTTGTATAATTTGGAACCGTGAAATCCCTGGGCGTGGCGGGCGTTACAATCTCTGAGATGGGACCGGAGCAACTGACGGCGTTGATTAATCGGCACGCGCCGGCCTTGGTGCTGTACGCGCGACAGTGGTGTGCTGTTCCGGAGGATGTCGTCCAAGGCGCCTTCCTCAAACTCGCTCGGCAACACACGACGCCGGAAAATCTCGTGCCCTGGTTGTATCGTGTGGTCCGCAATGGGGCGATTGACGCCAGTCGCGCGGCCCGACGACGACAAAAATACGAAACTCGCGCTGCGGAGCGGACCCCCGGTTGGTTCCAGCCGCCGGACGACCCGACCGGACTCGACGCCCACGCCGCCGCCGTGGCCCTGGCAGAATTACCCCTGGAAATCCGCGAAATCATGGTCGCCCACTTGTGGGGCGGCTTGACGTTTGAACAGATTGCGGAGAACGTCGGCGGCTCCGCCAGCACCGCGTACCGCCGATTCGCGACCGGGTTAGAAATGCTTCGGGAACGGCTCGGCGTGCCGAAGACTGCCAAGAAGAAGAGCGCCGCGAAAACAGAATAGGTTATTGCCCAATGGTTGACCGCGATTTTGACCCCGACCCGAACCCCCTTTGCACCGGCGACCCGCTGGCCCGCGAACTCGCACGATTGCTACCCGCGTCCGTTACAATGGCTACGACGACATTGATGTACCAAGCCGGCCGCGCCTCCCGCGATGGCACAATCGCGTTCTGGCAACGACTGTTTGCCGCCGCTTGTCTCTGTGGAGGTGTCGGGGTGGTACTGGTGGGGTTCTATCCGACGACTTCGCGGGAACCGCAGGTCGTGGAGCGAATCGTGTATCGGGATCAACCAGTGGTGCCAATCGAACTCGCGCCGATGCCACGAGAACAAGCCGAAGAATCCTCGCCGGTCTCGCCTTCCGTTGTACGGTCGAAGGAGTTCACCGAGTATCTGCGAATTCGTGATAGTGTGTTGTCAGCGGGCCTCGATGTGTTGCCCAACCCCAAGCAACAACCGGCTAGCACCGTCACGCCTGCCGAGTTGGAACGCTCGCTCGACCTACCCCGTGGCGTGCTGACCGCCCCGTACCGCCTCCCGCCCAAGCCACCCGTACTGCCCGACGACGAGTGATTCATGATGCCGCGACTCCTTGCATTTCTGACAATGTTGATGCTCCCCCTCGGTGTCTTCGCGCAACCGGACCCAACGCTCGTGAAGAAGTTCACCGTCACCCCGGCCGCCGAACCTCGCCCATCGCTGAAGTACACGTTGCTACCGACGCTGCGTGAAAAGACCCCCGGCAACGCGGCGTTGGCATATCCGAGGGCGTTCACGACCCGCCCCACCGCAAAGATTGGTGATGAAGCCAAGCAGCACGAAACCGCGACGGCGAAGTTTGAAGAATCCGCACTTCAAAAGATCAACGTGATGAAGCTGGAACAGCACCTTCAACCCTATTCCACGCTGCTCCGGGAACTGGACAAAGCGAGCCATTGCGATCGCTGCGACTGGGAACTGCTGCCGCGCGGCGGTAACGACGGAATCGGCTTAATTCTGAACGAGATCCACCCCGCTCGGGAAGCGATTCAGTATTTAGGCTTGAAGGTCAAACTCGAACTCAAGCAAAACCACTACACTGAAGCGGCGAAATGGCTCCGCGTCGGGTTACAAACCGCGAAGCACCACGGCGAAGCCGGTGCGTTGATTCAGATGCTCGTCGGCCTTGCGATGGAAAACACGCTCCTGGAGCGGGTCGAAGATTGGATCGCCCGCCCCGATTCACCCAACCTGTATTGGGCACTCACCACACTGCCACGCCCGTTGATTGATTCACGGATCGCGTTCGAGGGGGAAGCGGTCTACTTCGATGCAGTGTCGCCCGAACACTTTATCATCAACCAAAAGCCGCTGACAGCCGAACAAGCTAATCGCATCCTGGACGAACGACTAGCGAAAGCCAAGAACCCGGAGAAACAACTCCTTGGACCAGACCCGGACCTGACTAAGCTCTCGAAGTTTGTGGCCAAAACCGACCGTGCCGGTTACATCAAGTTCCATTTTGCGAATGCGACGAAAGACCTACTCGCACGCGGCCACACGGCCAAAGAACTCGACGCGACGCCCCAGGCACAAGTTCTGTTGTTGCACGGTTACGACCGCTTTCAGGAGTTACTCGACGATCAACGAAAATACTTGGGTCTGCCCTATCCCGATGCGGACGTGGGGTTGAAGCAATACCTTGAGAAGCAAAAGAAGATGCACGCCGAAAACGAAACCGACGCGGTCCTGGCGTTTTACATGCTGACGTTACCTGCAACGGAAAGGGTCTTTTTCTCCGGCGCCCGCAGCGAACGAAAAGTGGCCGCACTCCGCGTGATCGAAGCCATCCGCCTGCACAGTGCCACAACCAACGGCCAACTCCCCGCCAAGCTCACGGACATCACCATCGTCCCCGTCCCCGACGACCCCGTCCGCAACAAACCCTTCGACTACACCTGTACCGGCAACGCCTTCACCCTGTCCGCCCCCGTCCCCTTCGGCGACGAACCGAGCCGCTACAACGTGTGCAGCTACGCCATCACGCTGAAGGCGAAGTGAACAATCTCGGTGATCACCTGGATTTGCGGCTACGCCTCCGCCCCAGCCGGAGCAGCGATGATTTTTAACACGCTGTCGTGATCGAACCAAACAGGAACTCCGCCCGGTGAAAGGAAAGACGCAACGCCGTACCGAACGCTCATTGCCAACGGATGATCGACCTCGACTAACTGCCCACTATTCAATTCGACCGTGAACACACTGAAAGGCCGCTTGAAAAGCAGTGTTTCGAGTAGAACTTCAAAGTTCTCAGCAGTCATACAGGCACCATTTGTGAATTTCTGGAACACGTCTTCAGTTCTATTTTACAGATGATCTAGCCGAGAATAAAACGGGCGGGGGTGCTCATTATGAAGCAGCAGGGTCACCATTCGGGTCGAACGCCAGCAGTTCGTCAACCGAATACTGACAGTCACCGGGGAAACTTGCAGCCGAGAGACCCGTTTCGATCGACGCCCGCTCAACGGCTTCACGATAAAGTTCCGGCAACATAAACTCGGCATGATTCCGGAGAACGCCGCGACCCACCAAGCGAACGAGTTCGTGCCGTTGCTCCACGATCGTGCTCTTCCAACTTCGTGATCGGAACTCCGACTGATGAACCCATTTCAAGACGTGCGTCACGAAAACTACCAGTCGGCTCTCGACTTCGCGGCGATCCCGTTTGGCCATGTCGGTGAGAAACTCCTTCAGATTTACGAAATCGAGTTCCGCGTAGTCCCCGGTCGTGAGCAGATCGGCCATCGCCTCTAGCCACGCGGTTTCGTCCTCAACGTAGAGATCAGCCAGTGTGATTTTGGTGCGGATCATGGGTTCCTCCTGTCTACACATGCTACCCCGAGCCTATAACCACGAAAAGCTCGCGCGGCCACACTTAAAACGACCACCACGCCGAACCCCCACGCCGCCGCGCGGATGATCGCCTCCGCACCAGACCAGTCTTGATGATGATCGCGGGCCAGCCATCCGAATGGGGCTGCGATGCTGCCCGCCATCACCGCGGGCAAAAACAGTGATAGGACACGTGACAACGCTGGCCATACTCGACACACCCACTTCAAAAACCACCCGACGAAGTAGCCTCCGATCATGCCAACAAAGGCACGCGGTACACTGTGATCGATTGAAACCCGTGTGCGATCAGTCTCGCACTGTATGTAGATCATTGCCCAGCAAATGGCCCAGAGACCACCGAGAAGTGCGAAGCACCGCTTGAGATGAAGTTCCGCTGGCTTCATGCTATGCCTTTCTCACAGTGATGACCGATCGGGCTTAGCCCATTACGGGCATCAGTCACCTGAAGTTGGGATGGCTGCCTTTGGCGTACCAACGCCCCACAAAGTAGGTGATTGCGACGATCACGATTGTAAAGATGGCTCCCTCGATTGGATCGCAACGAATCACTGGCCACTGACCGTCTGGCGGGTCGGCACGCCATCCCATCGCAAGCATGTGCCAGAAAGTAGTGCCAACAGACAACCCACAGCGTCTACCGTAATATTCGACCTGCCATATCGGTAAAAACGAGCAAAACAGCAATGCCGCGATTGCCCAAGTGATGGCGAAACGCTTCCGATAGGCTTGGTGCGTTTCAGGCATTGGTGCGACCTCCATCGCCTACCCGTTCATCACCGGCATCGGGTCGGCGTGGTAGATGTTGTGGGGGCGGGACTCGGTGTCTTGCCAACTGGCGGATTTGGGGATGCCGAGGGCGGTGTAAATTGTCGCGGCGAAGTTCTCGGGGGTTTGCGGGTCGGTGGCGGGGTAACCGCCGTTCTTGTCGGACGACCCCAGTACCCGCCCGCCGGTCACGCCGCCGCCGGCCAGGAACACACTTTGCACGGCGCCCCAGTGGTCGCGGCCGGGGCCTTTGTAATCCCCGACGAGCGTGCTGATTTTCGGCGTGCGACCGAACTCGCCCGCCATCACGATGAGCGTCGAATCGAGCAGCCCGCGTTCGGCCAAGTCGTCCAAAAGGGCGGACACGCCACGGTCGGTGGGGGGTAGCAGTTTGTCCTTGAGGTGCGGGAAGGCATTGCCGTGCGTGTCCCAGGTTTCGTTGTTCCCCAGGTTGACTTGCACGAGGTTCACGCCCGCTTCTACTAGTTGTGCCGCCATGAACAACGACCAGCCGAACGCATTGCGACCGTAACGATCCAGATCGCGGGGATTGGCGTGCTTGAAATCGAACGCCCGGCGAACTCGGGCATCGGTTAACAGTGACACGGCATCTTGGCGAGCATGGTTGAGCGCCCCCGCACTGGCGGTCGCATCCAGGAGACTGCGTTGCGCGTCGATCGCCTTCAGCACATCAAGACGCCCGCCGAACCGCGTCGGATCGACGCCGTGCGGCAGGTTCAAATCGGGAATCACGAAGTCCTGCCGCTTCGGCGTGAACGCTCGTTCTTGGTGGTCGAACTCAAACTCCGGATACGCCCCGTAAGCTTTCGGCTCGAACAAGGACGCTTCCAGGAACCACGGGTCGCGGTGCCGCCCCATCACCCCGGCGAACTGCCCCGGCATCACCTTGCCGGAGTTGTGAACGATCCGTTCCGGCAGCACGATCGCGGTCGGCAGGTTGTTGCGCGGACTGGTGATCGCCGCCGCAATCGCCGCCATGCTGGGGTGGTCAATCGGCTGCGCTTTGTCGCGGATGAACCCCGGAGGTAAATCCGTCCGCCCGGTCAACATGATGTGGTGACTGGTCCCGTGGTCGTTCGACGAGTGCGTCAGCGACCGGACCATCGACCACTGGTCGGACCGCGCCGCCAACATCGGCAAGTGTTCGCAAATCCGCACGCCAGGGGTACGGGTGGCGATGCTGCCGAACTCCCCGCGAATCGCGTCCGGCGCGTTCGGCTTCGGGTCAAAACTTTCGTGCTGCGCCAACCCGCCGGACAGGAAAATGTAAATCACCGACTTCGCCGAGTGCGCCGCCCGCCCCGCCGCCCGCAGGTGCGTCAACTCACCCAGCCCCAAGTTCAACAACCCCACCGCCCCCGCCTGAAGCGCAGTCCGTCGAGTCAGTTTGGGATGCGAAAGAAAGTGTGACATGCGAATCGCCCTGAAAGCACAGTTGGCAGAGACTCTCACTATCGCCGATCGAGTGCGATTCCGCAACTGATTTCAGGAAATGGTGACGGTTTCACCAACAATCGGTTGGCACGCTTTGCCCCACGGTGAAAGCTTGGTAGAATCAGGCCGCGATCATCCCAGCTTCGGGCCACACGAATGTCGAACACCCAGAAAACCCCACACGAAATCGCCGTGGAGCGAATCCGCGCCGCCAAAGCCAGCGGGCAAGACTGGCTCGACCTGGGCGACCTGGGTTTGGAGACGCTGCCGGACGAGTTGAAGATTCTGGCGGAGCAGTTAAAGATTCTGGTGCTGGGATGGAACCGCTACAACGCAATCACAAAGTATTTTGGGTACGACACCAAACGGCCACATTCACAACTCAAATCAGCCGAAATCGTTGCTAGACTCACGCAACTGCAAACACTCGATCTCAGCGAATGCACCGACCTCACGGAAGTGCCGTCGTTAGCTAACCTCACGCACCTGCAATCACTCGATCTCACAGGCTGCACCCACCTCACAGAAGTGCCGTCGTTAGACAGCCTCACGCGACTGCAAACACTAAATATCAATCAATGCTTTGGCCTTACGCAAATGCCGTCGCTAGATCGCCTCACTGAACTGCAAACACTCAACATCATGTACTGCGCCGGCCTTACGGAAGTGCCGTCGCTAGATAATCTCACAAAACTGAAATCACTCTGTATCTCGACCTGCACTGGCCTTACAGAATTGCCGTCGTTAGATCGACTAACGGAACTGCAATCACTCGGTCTCATTGACTGCCCCATCGTGGACTTTGAACAGCTTGAGAAATTGACTGTTTTGCATGAAGCCGGCAAACTCCCTCATTTGCAGGAATTGTTTATTGACTACACGCCCGCCGCCGCGATAATCCATCCCGGCGTATTATTGAGCGGTAGTCCCAAGGAAATTTTCGCGGCGTGGCGTGGACAGGCCGTCTACGAAGCAAGAGTGTGCTTCGTCGGCATGGGAAATGTGGGCAAAAGTTGGCTGTACGAACGCTGCTTTCTGAACCGAGTCAAGAAACTTGGTGTTGACCCACGTGAACGAACTCAGAATTTTGCACTGATTCCACCGGATCGAATCCTGTGGAAGCCGAACAATCTCATCGAGACTGTTTCTCGTGAGATCCAGCCCCGAGTGTGGGACTTTGGCGGTCAGTTGGTGCTGCACGGCATCCACGAGATTTTCTTGACCGACGATGGCCGCACCGTCTACGTGTTGGTGCTGGACCAAAACCGCACACCCAATCGTGACCGGCGGGAATATGAGGAGTATGGAAACGCATTAATCTACTGGTTGAAGATGCTGAAGCATTTCGCCGGCCCAACGGTGCCGATTGTGATCGCCATTACCCAGTGCGACATCAAACCGGATCCGCGACCTGTTGACGAAAAACTCCTCGCTGAACCAAAGTGTTCCATCGTCGATGCAGACGCGATCAACAAATTGAGTTGTGCCCATGTTGTCCAGATCAACGAAATTGTCGATCAATTGTGTGCAACCAGCAATGATCCCAAATCAATTGAACCCCTTCAAACCGCCATCACGTTCGCCATCGGCAGCTTCCGCGAGAAAATCGAGCAACAACGTGTCTCCGGCGATTACATCAAAGTCCGCAACAAGTTGGAGGAAGTGTTCCGAACAGAAATGATCATTTCTAAAGAGGATTACTACACGCATTGCCAGAATGTGGGCGTGGACGAACGCGACGAGACGAAACTGCGGATGTTGCACAACGACGGGTTCGCCTTCTACTTTGGGCAAACCAAACTAGAGATCAAGCAACAACGTAATTCCTCGTTCGATGCCGGCGGACCAGTTGGACGACAGCACTTTCAGAAGAAAGAGGTTCCCGCTCTGCTGAGTCAATACATCGTCAGTCCCCGATGGCTCAAGAATGCGGCGTACCAATTCAACGAACTCGTGAAACCCGGCGAACTGACGCTGACCGAAGACGATCTCCACGAGTGTTGCGGCATGGGCGACGGCCCCGCCGCCGATTACCTCCGCGATTTCTTGAGCTACGCGGGTCTATCCTTTCGCCAAGACGACGGCACCTATCTATTCCCCCGCCGCAAGCCCCATCGCTCATTGCAACCCGATACTAAAGATTGGCTACGAGGAGAATTGACCTGGGATTTTCTCCCCGAGGCCGCGTTCCACCGCTACACCGTGGACATGCTGAAGAGCAACAAGGTAGCGATCGGCAGCGCCAATGACTTCCAATACACCTGTTCGCAAGTGCTGATTCAAGACGAAGGCAAAACCGTCTCCGTCGAGTTCGATGCCGACTACGATCGGTTGGTGGTGTCGCTCGATCCCAAGGGCGGGACGGATTGGATGAACAGGGCGTTCGACAGAGTTCGAGATCACTTCGTTAACAGCATCTTGAATCGGGAGCCGACGGTTGTGAAACGACCCGGACAACCCGAGTCGGGTGAACGCGAAACATTGTTGGCACAAGTACAGGCTGTAAAGGTTTGGTTGGATGTGAACGCGGAAATAAACACGAGGGCCAAAACGGATGCATTACGAAAGTTCTTTCAGAACTGCAAGGATTGCACAACGGAATCAAAAGCGAAGGAAGGTCGTGGTGTCCGATACACATGCGCAGATGGTTTGGTCTTTGGGAAGCTGAATGCGGGAGTCATCTGGAAAGCGAAAAAGAAAGGTGATGGGGTTGAAAACAACAGTTTGAAGTTCGCGGTTAGTTCAATTCCAGCACAATACATCATCCCATCAACTAACACGTAACCCGTCCGACCACATGTCGAATCAGTCCGCACGGACAGTCGCGGACAATTCGTCCGTATTTGTAGGCTTTTTCGTGCTGTCCGCGTTGTCCGCGTTGTCCGTGCCGTGCATGTTGTGTCCGTGAATTGTCCACGCGAAAGCTTCCCCCGGTCGCACTTCCGCGACCCATTTTCACCGGGGGAACCGACATGGTTCGCACAGCATCGCTCGACACAATTGGTACATGGTTGAAGGCCGATGGTTATTTTACGCCAGCGTCAGTCATCGACTTGGAGTTGGGTCAAGATTACGACATCATGTTGACAATCGCTGAGCCTGTTCCGCAGCAGACGTTCGACCTGCCAACCCGTTTGGTTGACCGACAAGTCGAAACCAAGCCCAAGAAAATCTGGCTAATGCGCACAGCACTGGGGATCGTCTTCCTCGTACTAGCGGGCAACGCCGTGGCCTGCGAACACGGGCGGGGCGTCTTCGTCGAGCTTCTACAAAGCCACATCCCGGCAGGGCTGCTCTACGGCGGCGTTGTTCTGGTCCGACGTGCCGAACGGTGGGTGCCAACCGCCGTCTCCTGCGAGAAAGAGTTGGCCAAAGAGACCAGTAAAGCCGTCGCAGAAACGGCCCTGTTCTCGATGGCCTCGGCAGCGATGAAAACGTTCTGGGACGCGATGCAGTAACTACCCTTGGTGCGAGTCAGATACCGACTCGCACCGCTTCCATTGGACTAATTCACAAAAACATTCGGAATTGGGCTGGATTCCGTTCCCCGCACCGCTATAGTAGGGTGTTGTGCGGATTGGATCGCTCCTACTGGTTGGCCTGTCTTGGTATCGCTCTTCCGAGTTCACCTCCGACGACGTACTCCAGATCGTTCCGCCGGTGTCGCTGTTAGGCCGAGGGTAGTATACCCCCGACTTTTTCGCACATTCGCACTGGTTCGACCCTCTGTCGAACGGTGCGGTCGGTTTCTCATTTGCGGCTGTCCTTCAGTCGCTCAAGGTGTTTCTTGATCAAGAAGTTGTATGTCGGCAATCTGGCGTTCGGTACCACGGCGGACGACCTGACCAATCTGTTCGGACAATACGGGCCTGTCACCAGCGCTCAAATCGTCACGGACCGCGAAACGGGCCGCTCCCGCGGCTTCGCATTCGTGGAAATGAGCGACGGCGGCGACGCCGCCATCCAAGCCACAAACGAGTCGGAATTCCAAGGCCGTAACCTCACGGTCAACGAAGCCAAGCCCCGCGAAGATCGTCCTCGCAGCGGCGGCGGCGGTGGCGGCGGTGGCGGTTACGGCAACCGCCGTTAATTCCCCCCGACCCTAACGAAACACACGAAGCCTCGGCATGTTTGCCGGGGCTTTATTCGTTGCTCTTCAAAAATCTACGCCATCACGCCTTTCACGACTTTGCCGTGAACGTCGGACAAGCGGAACTGGCGGCCTTGGTAGCGGAACGTGAGCTTTTCGTGGTCGATGCCGAGTAGGTGGAGCAACGTCGCTTGGTGGTCGTGGACGTGGACGGGGTCTTTGGTGATGTTCCACGCGAAGTCGTCGGTTTCGCCGACGACGTGGCCGCCCTTCACGCCGCCGCCGGCCATCCAGAGGCTGAAGGCGCGGCCGAAGTGGTCGCGGCCGTTGGGCTTCTCGGCGGGGCCTTGGCCGAACGGCGTGCGCCCGAATTCGCCGCCCCACACGATCAGCGTGTCCTTCAACAGGCCGCGTTGTTTCAAGTCTTTTACGAGTGCGGCGGACGGTTGGTCCGTGTCCTTGCACTGCTGTTCGAGTTGCGTGTACAGGTTGCCGTGTTGGTCCCACCCGCTGTGCATCAACTGCACGAATCGGGTGCCGCGTTCGATCAGCCGTCGGGCCAGCAAGCAGTTCCGCGCGAAGCTGCCGGGTTCGTGAACTTGCGGGCCGTACAGGTCGAGAATGTGCTTCGGCTCGTCGGTGAAGACGAGCAGTCCCGGCACGCTCGCCTGCATTTGGAACGCCATTTCGTACTGCGAAATCCGCGTGTCGGTCTCCGGGTCGCCGTAGTCCGCCAGGTGTTGGCGGTTCAATTCCTGAATGCCATCGAGAAGCTTGCGGCGGGCGTCGCGGCTGACGCCGTCCGGGTTGTTGAGGTACGGCACCGGGTCGCCGCTGGCGCGAAACCGCACGCCCTGATACTTGCTCGGCAGGAAGCCGCTGCCCCAGTAGTAATCGAAGAACAGTTGCCCGCAACTGCGGGCTTTGTCGGACGAGGTCATCACGACGAACGCTGGCAGGTTGCTCGCCTCGCACCCCAGCCCATACGCCAACCACGCCCCCATACTCGGGCGGCCCGGCACTTGCGAACCCGTCAGGAAGAACGTGACGCCCGGCGCGTGGTTCACCGCCTCCGTGTGCATCGACCGGACCACACACACGTCATCAGCGACTTCGCCGAGGTGCGGCAACATGGTGCTGAGTTCGAGACCCGATTGCCCGTACTTTTTGAACGGCTTAATCGCGGGCAACACCGGCCACTTTTTGTAACTGCTCGTCATCGTCGAAAGCCGGGTCGCGCCACGAATACTTTCGGGCAAGTCTTGCAGTTTGAACTTTTCCATCGTCGGCTTCGGGTCGAACAAATCGACGTGCGACGGCGCCCCGCCCTGCCACAGGTAGATCACGTTCTTGGCTTTCGGCGCAAAGTGCGGCAACCCCGGCAACCCCGGTTGACCGCCCGCCGGTGCCGCCGAAGTCGTGTCCGACTTCAACAACGACGCCAGCGCCGCCATCCCCAACCCGGACGCCGTGCGGCCAAACAGTTGCCGCCGCGTGACACGCTCCGCATTGGTTCGCAAAATCGGGTCCATTCGGAATCTCCAAAACCGGGGATCACGAACCCATTCTACATTTTTGTTCGCCGTCACCAATCGGTGAGGACTTCACAGACGATGTACTCATGGCACCGGAATCCACTCGTTGCCCTTGGCATCTTTGTATGTGGCAATATAGCCGTTGTCGGTGAAGAACCGAATTTGGAAGTGGTACTTGTACTTGATCCGGTCATAGGTCGGAGTGGTGAGAGTAGCGAGAAAACAGCCATTCTGTGGTTTGGCAAGTTCTCGAATGACACCTCTTGATGTGACACAATTGTCATGCAGCATGTGGGCTAGGCGGTGAAAATTCTGGTCAATGGAAAACGTGTTGCAAATCAGTGTAATCCATGACTCAATAAAAAAGTGTAGTGAGTGATTCCTAGGTTGCGTATCCGCACCGTAATTCACGGGTTTCCACTCGATGAAAATTCGTGATCGCTGTTCCGTGACGGGTTGCCCAACAGCAATTGGTGTTTGGCGCACAACCATGACGACACGGAGCGGCGCCGCAAGATCGTAAAAAGCACCATTGACGACAAAACTCCAATGTCCCGGAAAAAATGGAGCATCGGGCTGATGTTCATTCACCGACATGGGTGCAAGACCAAAAATCGGAGGTGGCACCGCAGGCACTGGAGCAGAAGGACTGCTCGGGCACAGCACGAAGCTGCCCATCAAACACAACACAACGAGCCGAGTTGAAGATCGCATGAGATGCCCCAGAAAGTGATGTGACTTGATCCAACCAGAATAGTAGCAAATACTGGCTACCAAAACCAGGGTCCATTCGGTCTCTCCTGAATTGGAGAGCGAACATGGACCCATTCGACGATTTTGTGACTGCTACCAATCGGTGAGGACTTCACCGCCATCCCGTGTGACTGCGGCCCAGAAAACACGGGTGCTGATACCGGGGCTGATCGTGCGAACGCTGCCATCAAACAGTAGTGTCGGCAGACCCGACGCAAAGGGAGTTTGCGGAACAGCGCTCCAAGCGTCATCCGGACTAGGCCGAACTTGGAAAGTTTGACCCGGCACCGAAGGTGTTGTCACCGGAACACCATTCACGATACGGGTAATCGGGAAGACTTCGCCATAGTATCCGCGGTCAGCAAATGATGCACGGCGCTCGTCAGTGCGATAATTTGACGATTTGTCCCCTGGCATCATCGTTGTGAACCGTGCAAAAACCTCTTGTCGGTTATCGGCAGGTGTGTCCTTTGAATCCATATAGCTATGGTAGTATCGCTCAGTTGCGGCAATAGTATTACTCAGTCCATCAGGAAAGCCATTCGAGAGACTAGGCCGCTTTTCTAGTGCAGTCATATTGATGCCATAACTTGCTTGCTGCCAAACAGGTTCAAATTGTGATGTCGGATCACCTGGACTAACAAAGACTTTGACCGTTTGAACGGTTTTCCAGAACGGTTCACCTTGTGGCGCTCCATCCAAGTAGGGCACGAGAACCCAGAGTGGTGAACGATCTGCGTTCTCATCGCCATCAACATTGTTAGACGAGACGTAATCCTGTCTAACTACAGTCGGCACGAGAACGTTATTCACCCCAGGTAGCCGACCTTTCACTTCATCGAAGTGATGCAGCGCAATGCCAATTTGCCGCAAATTGTTACATGATTGCATCCGTGTTGCCGTGCTACGGATAGGCTGAATTGCTGGGAGTAGCAACGCAATCAGTAAACCGATGATTGCGATCACTACTAGTATCTCAACAAGTGTTGCCGCCTTATGTGTAGTCTTCATGATTGTGACCTAAATTTGAGTAATATGAAAAGAAGAGCATGAATATGTGTTTACGGTGGAAATGGAATCCAGGTATTCCCATTCGCGTCTGCATAAATTTTTAGTGGCACACCCTGGTTTGTGAAAAAAGTGACCTGGATTTCATACTTAAACTTAGTAGTGTCGTATGTTAACATATTCACGCCACCCGTAAAGGTTCCGTCTTGTTGACGTGGCGCACCACTTCTGGTAATGCCCAATTGTTCAAAGGGACCTGCTGGGTTTTTTTCAACAATCGTAAATCTTGAAAATGTAGTTGATGTGTTCGTGGCCAAGTCTGTGCGGCGAATGATGCAAGCCACCCTGACATCGCCTGCAACATCAGTAAAACCACCATTCAGGCTGAATCCATACTGTCCTGCGTTCGGTAGGCCTACAGGTATTTGGACAACTGGATTTACGTTGACCGAGTAAGTGCTTGGTGGTGTGACTTCATATTGTGCGAAAGAAGTGTTCGGGCTAAGAGCTACCCCCCCCCCCCGCTAAACACAGCACAACCAGCAGAATCGAACGACGCATGATATGCTCCTGAAAGTGATACCGACGTTAAGCCTTGTCGGGCTAGTTGAAGATGGTAAAGCTGCGAAAAGGGGGTGTCAAGTGCTAAACAGCACAATTTCAAAAGTTTTTTGATGCCGATTTCTCATTCGCGGGTGAGGGTTTCGTCGAGGTTGAACAGGGCGAGGCACACGGATGACCACGCGGCGTGTTCGGCGGGGTTGAGGGTTTTGTCGCGGGGGCTTGGCCGATGGCGATGACCTTCTTCGCGGCTGCGGGGTCGTGGCGGAACAGTTCGAGTTGTTGTTGCAGCACGTTTTGCAGCACCTTTCGTTCATGTTCATTCGGGGACCGGACCAGAACGCACCGGGATGTCTCATTCCCTGGAGAGATGTTTGCAATTGCGCAACTCACGCACAGAATGATACTACTTCGTTGACCAACAGGAGCATTGAGATGGCGACAACGATGAAGGAATTCGGGATCGACCGACTTACGCCGGAGCAACGTGTCAGCTTAGCACTAGAGATTTGGGAGAGCTTGGGTGAGCAACGGCCAACCGGACGCTTGACGCCGGAACAGAAGGCGACGTTGGTCCGTCGGGATGCTGAGTTGGATGCCAATCCGGGCATGGCCTTGACTTGGGAACAAGTCCGGTCCAGTGTGGAGAACGGGCAATGAGCCTTCCGCTCCAGTTCCACCCCGCAGTACGGAGGTTAGAGCATTTTCACAGTCACCCTACACTCCGGTGCCCCTTCAGGCACAAAACCAAGACGGCCCATACGAAGGAACCGAAATCCGCCAATACACATGATCGTTATCCCACATTTAGCAACGGCAATTGGCACGGAAGTTATTTTTGCACCGATCCTAAGTCCATCGAACCTGCTTTCTACTTCATCTCGCGCCCCAAGATCGGGGCGATTTGTTTCAGTTGCGCTAGCACCTTGTCTAGGCCGGCGTAGTCGAGGGACTGGGCGCCGTCGGACAACGCTTTGTCGGGTTCGGGGTGGGCTTCGACGATGATGCCGTCGGCGCCGGAGGCGAGGGCGGCGAGGCTCATGGCGGGGACGTAGGCGCGCTTGCCGGTGCCGTGGCTGGGGTCCACGAAGACGGGCAGGTGCGACAGCGCCTTCGCGGGCGGGATCACGGACAAATCGAGCGTGTTGCGGCTGTGGTCGGAGAAGGTGCGGACGCCGCGCTCGCACAGGATCACTTGGTAGTTGCCCCCGGCCATGATGTACTCGGCGGCCATCAGCCATTCTTCCAACGTCGCACTCATTCCGCGTTTCAACAACACTGGCTTGCGGGTTTTACCGACCCGCTTCAGCAAGCTGAAGTTCTGCATATTGCGCGTGCCGATTTGGATGATGTCGGACGCTTCTTCGACCGCGTCGGCGTACTCGGTGTCCATCAGTTCCGTCACGATGCCGATGCCGGTCTTGTCGCGTGCTTTTTTGAGAATCTTCAGTCCTTCGAGACCCATCCCCTGGAAGGCATACGGGCTGGTTCGCGGTTTGAACGCCCCGGCCCGCAGGAACTTTACGCCCCGGTTCATCAGGTGTTCGGCCATGTTGATGATGAGCGTTTCGTTCTCCACCGAACAGGGTCCGGCAATCACGGTGAACGTCTTCGGCCCCACGGTCCCTTGCTTCATTGTAATGACCGTATCGTCGCGGTGCATTTCACGGCTGGCGAGCTTATACGGCTTGGTGACACGGATCGCTTCTTCCACGCCGGGCAACACCTCGAATAACGACTTGTCCACGGCGCCGGTGTTCCCCGTCATCCCGATCGCGGTGCGGGTCGCACCCGGCAGCGGGTGGGCGGTGATCCCTTGCGCTTGAATCACACTCACAACCCGATCAATCTGACCCGGCGTCGCGTCGGACCGCATCACGATCAACATCAAAGTGCTCCAGTAGTGGATAGTGGATAGGGGTTAGTGGATAGGAAGAGCGAAGAAAGATTTTTTCTAACCACGATCCACCGACCACCATCCACTACTCACCGGGTGATATTATACCGATGTGGTGCAATTGCAGGGGTCCGTATCATTTGTTTCAGGAACCGTTCGGTGATCGAAACCCTCAGTCCGCTCGAACGGTGTCGGGAAGAACTTGGCGAACCGGATGCGCTGTTTAGCGTTAGCCCGAAGCGTTTTTGGGCGAAGTTCGGCTTGGGATTATTGCTGTTAGCCTACGGGGTCGGTGCAAATATCGTGGCGTGGGACCAGGGTTTGTGGGGACTCGATCATATCTCGTTTCTGGTCTTATTCGCACCGCCACTGACGGGATTCTCGATTCTGCGGCATCTTTACAACACCCGTGGGCTGCGAGTGCTGTTCTACCCGAACGGCATCATGCGATTGCAGCGTAGCGAAATCGAATCGTACCCGTGGGACGAAATCGAAGAGATCAAGTTGAAAACGGAGCAAGGCGCGGTTGTCGTGCAGCGCGACGACGAGGGGCAAATCCGCGATTGTTGGGTCGTCGTCGATTCGCCCGTGTTCCAAATCAGCCAAGCCGCCATTCACGTCCGCCGGGCCGACGGGGTTCAGGCGAAATTCACACCGGCACTTGCGGAGTATCCCGAATTAACCGAACGGATTCAACGGGCGACGTTTCGCATTCTGTGGCCACGCTTTTTAGCCGCCAGACAGGCCGGTGAACCGCTCGTGTTTGGCATCTGGACCATCACCGAAAAAGGCTTGAAGACGGACAAAACCGTGATTGCGTGGCGAGACATCCAAAGCATCGAACTCCGTGCCAAGAGCGTTATCGTGAAGTATAAAGGGGCCAAGGTCGTAACAATCGCCCAAGCACTGGAAGTCCTGCCGAACCCACATCTGGCGCTCGCGTGGCTCACCGAAGCGCGACGGCTTGTGACTTGAGTCGAGTTAGAATTTTTCGGCGAGTTTCGCGCTGTGGCGTCCGCCGGTTCGACCGCCTGGGCCTTCGCCAGTGAGTCGAGTTAGAATTTTTCGGCGAGTTTCGCGCTTCTCAGGACAGGCCGCACGGATTAACTCGTTTACCCAACTTGAACCTGTCGATCGGGTGGCACGGGCTTTTCGCAGCACAGCAATAAATGCAATTCCCACTTCGACTTAGATCACTTCCCTGGGGGCAGGTAGCCTGACAGTGGGCCGTTCGTCTTTTAAGCTATCACTAAACTCTCGACACGTTCACGGACGGGTTGGTCAGTGTGGAGTGAGGGCAGCAGAGGATTTGCACAACTATTGCGGGTACGGCCTCGTCTGAATGAAGGCCGACCACGCAATCGGTGGGCGGACGACCTGTAATCTCACCTGCCTGATGAAGGGGATTTCCCCTTCCCGTTAGGATTTCATACCCGTTTTTCTCTTAAGGGTGGTTCCTCTGATGGCCAGCCTCACTCCCTTGCTGCGATCCCGATCCTGGACACGGTTGTCGTCCGCAGCGCCGGCACGGTCGGCACTTCGTGTCGAGCAGCTTGAGGACCGGACCGTTCCGTCGAGCAGTATTCAACTGGCCGGTACCGGGTTCAAGCCTATCGGACCGGGCGTGATCGAAGGGGTTTCCCCCGCCAACCCGACGATCACCACGGCGGGCCGCATCTCGAGTATTGTGAGCACGCCGATTCCCTTCGATGTGTCGAACCCGACCTACGCGGGGCCGACCAACCCCGCCGACCCGACCTTCGCGGATTGGAACACGTACTACGTCGGGTCACCCGGCGGCGGGGTGGCGAAGACGACCGACGGCGGCCAGACCTGGAAATTCCTGACGGACAACTTGCCCCCCAGCACCTGGGGCGGCGTCGATCAAAACCGCACGCTGAACATCGGGACCATCAACGTCTCGCCGTTCAACAAGAACATCGTGCTGGCGGGTACGGGTGAAGCGTTCGGCGAGCAATTCTTCGTGGCCCCACTCAGCTACCAACAAGGCAACAGCTTCGCGGGTCGCGGGATCTTACGCAGTGCGGACGGCGGTACGACGTGGCTCCTGATTAAAGGCCCCGGCAACGATTTCGACGGCGGCGGGTTCACGAAATTCGTCTTCCACCCGACCGACCCGAACATCGTGTTCGCGGTGTTCAACCGCGGCGCGACATCCACCTACGGCACCGCGCCGTTCAGCGGTGTCTACCGCTCGCTCGATGCCGGCGTGACCTGGGAAAACGTCTCCACGAACATTACCGGCACCCCGCTCACGGTGCCGGTTACGGACTTCATGCTCGACCCGACGAACCCGGCCGTCGGGTACATCGCGGTCGGCGGGGCGGGCCAAGTATCGGGCGTCTACCGATCGTCGAACTTCTTGAACACGACCGGCGGCCCACAGCCAAACCCGAACGCGATTAACTTCTCGATCGCACTCGGCGGAACGAGCACACAGGTTCCGGGTAACTCGCTCACGTCGATTCGGTTGGCGTTCGGACTCGGGACGCCGACCCAGCCGAGCCGAATTTACGTGCTGTCCTCGACGAGCGGGCCGGCGAACCAACTGTTCCGGTCGGACGACTCGGGGATCAACTTCCGGCGGCTGGACCCGTTCCCCGGCGCCGTCGGCTCGACCGCGGCCGGGATTTCCAACGTTCTCAACGCTTACAACTTGATCCTTCTCGCGGACCCGACCAACCCGAACCGGATTTTCGTCGGCGGCCGGGGCGCCGGTTCGATTCAAGTGTTGACGAACGCCGATTACGACCCCGACAATGCCGCGACGAACCCCCCGGTGTGGGTGAACCTCACGATCCCGTCCACGTTCGGGGAGGGCTATCAAGTCATCCGCGACATGCGGTTCGATAACACCGGCGCGAAGGACGTGAACCAGCGTCCCATTAACCCCGGCCGGCTGCTCATCGCCACCGAATCCGGCGTTTATCGACTGCAAACGCCGAGTGCGGACCCGACATCGACGACCAGCGCCAACTACTTGACGAACAACTTGGCGCTGGTCAACTTGAACGGGACGACGGGTCCGACGGCCTTGGGCGTGGGCGAGTTCTTCTCCAGCGGCTTGGCACCACGGGACGACAACCGCGTGATCGGCGGCACGTACCTCAACGGCAGCGCGACGTTCCAGGACAACGGCCCGTTCTCGCCCACGAGCACGACCCCCGGCGAGGCCCAAAGCTACAAGGACTTGTACGGGTGGGATCCACTCGCCGGCGCCGGCGCCCGTGGGTCCGGCGGCACCGTTATTTTCAGCCCGATCAACCCGCAACGGGTTTACCGGGTCAGCAACCAGTCGGCGTATGACGTGAACGCCGGCGGGCTGTTCCAGCGGTCCGTGGACGGCGGGGCGACCTGGACCACGAGCACGAACGGGCTGGTCAACCCGATCGCCGTGAACGTGTACCCGGCGCTCGCGGCCGACCCGTCGCCGCAGCTCTCGCCACTGGACGTGAACGAGTCCCGGCTGTTCCTGGGCACGAACGCCGTGAACTCCAGCACCGACGGCGGGCAGAACTGGACCCAATTCGGTCCCGACTTGCCGTTCGTCACGTTCGGCGTCCCGCCCATTTTCGGCGGGTCCGTCTTCGGCGGCAACGGCATCGTCGCATCCCAAAACCCGACGATCACAGCCATTTCCAACGGTCGATCCCCTTCGTTATACCCGATCTACGTCGCGGTCCGGAACCGGTGGCAGGATCCGTTCTTGGGGGCTTACGGCGGCCCGGCCCTGTACCGCTGGAACGGGCGGCTCGAAAACGTTCCCCTGCCCCCGTGGCGGGACGTTTCCCCCGGCGTGATCAACCACCTGCTGCCGCCCTCGATGGGCGGTCAGTCCGTGCCCGACCCGAACTCGCTGCGCGGCATCATTACGAGCATCACGGTTGACCCGACTGATGCCCGGATCGTTTACATCACCTGCGACACGTCGGGCGACGCATCTGGCGGGGGCCGCGTTTGGCGGAGCATCAACGCCGGTGAAACGTGGACCGACATTTCCGGGAACCTGCCGGAAACGGTCGCCGAGGCGCAGGGCTACCGCGTGTTCTCTCTGGCGCTCGACCCGCGACAGTTGAACGTACAACCGGGGAACCCGACCAGCCCGACGTTCCAGACGGACGATGACCTTTACATCGGGACTAGCGTGGGCGTTTGGAAGCTCACAGACCCGACATCGACCACGCCGACTTGGACCCGATTGTTCGGCACCAGTGGCGGGGCGACGGCGACTGGTTCGGACATTACCGCCGGGCAACTCCCGGACGTGATGGTCCGGGACGTGAAGTTGAACACCACGACGGGCGTCCTGAGTGCGGCGACGTTTGGCCGG
This sequence comes from Fimbriiglobus sp., assembly GCA_043785105.1. Classification (GTDB taxonomy): domain Bacteria; phylum Planctomycetota; class Planctomycetia; order Gemmatales; family Gemmataceae; genus Fimbriiglobus. The sequence goes on along the minus strand of JAYVXO010000218.1, from coordinate 37,998 downwards.
GGCATTTGGCAAGTTCAAATCCGCCCTTACATTCGCGGTCTCGTGTACGAAGACCAAACCGGCAACGGTGTCAACGACACCCCTGGCGACACCAAGTTGGCGGGGGCCGTGGTCCTGGCGTTCGACATCGCGCCGGTCAACGGTCCCGTGCAGTTTGCTAACACCACCACGTCCGTAACCGGCGAGTGGGTGTTCCGGAGCTTGCCGGACTCGACCTACACCTTCCAGCCCGCCGACGCCAGCACGGTGTTGATCGACAAGACGACGAAATACTACTTCACCAGCGCGCCGATCACGCAGGTGATGAACCAATCGAAGACGTTGAACAACCTGGACATGTACGTCTTCCGCCGCATCTCGATCAACGGGAAATCCTACGTCGATGCCAACGGAAACGGCGCGTTCGACACGGGCGAGAACCCGAGCGTCGGCTTCACCGTCTCGCTCATCGCGCCAGCCGGTACGTTGAACGCTACGGACACCTTGGTCTCCACCACGACCACGGATGTCAACGGGAACTACACGTTCCTAGGCGTCGGCCCACTCCGTCCCACTTTAGTGGGTCCGAACGCACCGTTCCCGGCTGGGTACCGTGTTCAGATCTCCAAAGCCGGGTTCCAGATGACCGAGGCTCCGGTCCAGACCGGCCCGGTGTTTAGCGGGGTCAACTTCACGGATGCGGCGAACCAGAAGAACACCCGCGTGGGCCTGTTCCAACTGGGCCAGATCAGTGGGACCGTGTTCGGCGACACCAACGGCGATGGTGCGTTTAACAACACCGAGGTCGGCAAAGCGAACTGGGTCGTCCAACTTTTCGACGCCGCCAATAACCTGTTCCTGACGACGACGACCGGAGCGAACGGGGCGTACACCTTTGGGGACCAGGTGACTACGTTGAAGGCCGGCACCTACCACGTGCGGCTCGTTAATAAAGCGGGCTTTGTGCAAACCTCGTCCGTTCTCCCGGACTCGGGTGTCTTCAGCGGGGCGAACAACGCGGGGCAAAACATCGGCGTCTTCGCCGGGGCGACCGTCAACGGCGACGTCTACCAAGACACCAACGGGGACGGCATCCGGCAGGCGAGCGAAACCACGCTCGTTCCGAACGTGACCGTCTCCCTCCTGGACCCGCGGAACAAAGCGGTCGTTGCCAGTGTGAACAGCGACGCCGGTGGACATTTCTCGTTCGCCACCGTCTTCCCGCTCGAACGCCCAGGCAACACCGTGCCGTACTTGGTGCGGTTTACGAACCCGTTGAACCTGTACTCTCAGTCGTCGCCCGATGCGACCGCGCTGGTGACCAGTGGCGGCACGATTGGCGGCAAAGACATCGGGCTGTTCACCCGCACCACGGTCAGCGGGTTTGCGTTTGAAGACATTAACGGCAACGGCCTCCAAGACCCCGGCGAAGTCGGGTTGGTCGGCGGGTCGGTCTCGTTGCTGAACTCCGTTACCTTGGCCCCGGTTTTCACGACGACGACCGATGCCAGTGGGAACTTCCAGTTCACCAACGTCGGGCCGATCGCCGGGCCAATCGCGTTCCGCCTGGGGGCCGATCCGATCGGCTTCTTCCAGACGACCCCGAACCCCGCCGACTTCTTCGTCACCAGTGGCAAGCCGATCACCGGGTTGACGATCGGCCTGTTCCGCGAGGCGGTGTTCACGGGCTTGGTGTTTGAAGACCTCAACGGCAACGGCATCCGCGAACCGGGTGAGAACGGCTTGGCAGGCCAAGTGTTGCAGTTGGTCAACACCGCGTCGAACGCCGTTGTGAACACGTCGGTTTCGGACGTCAACGGGAACTACCGCTTGGCGGGTGGTCCTGGTACGTTCCGCGTTAACCAGGCTCCGCTCCCTGGCTTTACGCAAACGACACCGAACCTCGGGCCGATCTCCACGACGAGTGGGTTGCTCACGCCGAACCAGAACTTCGGGGACTTCCAACTCATCAACGTCTCGGGTCGGGTGTTTAACGACCTCAACGGTAACCGCTTGCTGGACGGCGAACCGGGTTTGGCGGGGTGGACGATTCAACTCGTGAACTTGGCCACGGGCGCAGTGGTGCGAACCACCACGACGGATGCCAACGGCTTCTACGTGATTGCAGGCGTCGGCCCAGGTAACTTCCGGGTCCAGGAAGTGCTGATGCCGAACTTCGTGGCGTCCACGCCGACATCGCGGACCTTCACCACGGCGAGCGGGGCCTCGGTCGATTTCCTGTTCGGCAACTACCTCCCAAGTGTCGTGACGGGTCAAGTCATCGAAGACCTGGATCGCAGCCTCACGGTGACCCCAGGAGACATCCCATCCCAAGGTTGGACTGTGCAACTCCTGCTGCCAGGTGGTGTGGTGATTGCCACCCAGGTGACGGGCGCGACGGGTGGGTTCAGTTTCGGCGGCCTCGCTCCGGGCAGTTACCAAGTCCAGGTCGTGGGTCGCCCAGGGTGGTCGGTTCTGGCGAACGGAACGCAAACCGTCGTGACGACCAGTGGGTCCACAATCCGTCCGACGCAGGTGTTTGTTCTGCGTCTCGCGTCGCTGTCCGGCACGGTCTACTTGGACGTGAACCGTAACAACAAGAAAGAGAGCTTTGAACGCGGATTGGCTGGGGGCGTCGTGGGCCTGTTCGACGCCAACGGTGCCCAGGTTGCGACGCAAACGACGGACGCGAGCGGTGCCTACACCTTCTTCGGCGTGCAGTCTGGCACCTATACGGTCCGCCTGATTACCGCCCCGGACGGCTTCCAATCGACCAGCATCTCGCCGGTCTACACCCGCACCGTGGCGGTGGGTTCGATCAGCGCGAACAACCTGAACGTGGGCCTCGACTTCGGGTTGCTCGGCCGCAAACGGTACGCCTTGGCCGCCGACGGCGGTGGCGGCCCACGGGTCCAGGTCTTCGATGCCCTAAGTAATGCTCTAATTAGCGACAGCTTTGTCTACGAGACCACCTTCACCGGCGGCGTCCGAGTTGCGGAAGCAGACGTAAACGGAGACGGCATTGACGACTTGATCGTCGTCCCCGGTGTCGGTGGTGGGCCACGAGTTCGGGTACTCGATGGCAAGACCGGGGCCGAACTTTACAACTACTTCGCCTACGAGCCGGACTTCCGCAACGGCCTGTACGTGACCGCCGCCGACGTGGACGGCGACGGCTACGCCGACATTATCACGGGGACGGCTCCCGGTGGCGGCCCACGGGTGACGGTGTTCAGTGGCAAGACCGGGTTGATAATCGGGGACTACTTCGCCTACGACTCCAGCTTCCGCGGCGGGGTACGAGTGGGTGCCGGGGACGTGAACGGAGACGGCATCGCGGAGATCATCACGGCACCCGGTGTCGGGCTGGCCTCCGAGGTGCGAACCTGGGGCGGCGCCGGCTTCCAGCAGCTCAGTAGCTTCTTCGCCTTCGACCCGAGTTACACCGGCGGGGTTTACCTCGCCGGCACCACGGCCAACGTCAACGGCCGCTCGGACATCGTGGTCGGGACCGGGATCGCTTTCCCATCTGCTCCGCTGGTCCGGGTCTACGACGGGGTCACATTAGCCCAGAAGCTCGAAGTCGAGGCGTTCCCGTCCGGCGGGTCGGCGGACCAGTACACCTCCGAAGTGCGGGTGGCGTCCTTCGATCGCAACGGCGACGGCGTCCCGGATATTGCGATCGCAAGCGGGTCCGGTAGCGCGTCTCGGCTCCGGTTTGTAGACGGCGTGAACCGTCGCCAGATTGGTGACGAGCAGAACCCATTCGAGCCCGCGTTCCTCGGTGGTATCTTCATCGGGTAACACGTGTTCGGCAAAACCAAACGGCAGCGAGCGTGGGAATCGTCCCACGCTCGCTGCCGTTTCACTTCCCGGCACGGGCGGCTTGTTCTTCGGCGGAACTGGGGCGCAGGTACAGTGGCTCCAATTGCATCAGGTCGCCGCGTGAGAGTGGTGCCAGCCGCGACCCGATCTGGAACAGCGCCTGCAAACCCGGTCCACGGTTCGCAACCTCCGCACGAGGAATCGTCTGGGGAATGATGGCATCGTGCAGGATCACCCCTGGACCTGTGACGCAAACCTCCGGCGTCAGCCGCGCTACCCAGGTCGTGACGGGTTCGAGGTGCAGCGGTTCGGCGGCCTCCCAGCGGTCAGCAGTGTGGTGAAACCGTTGCGCGTAAACCAAGCCTTGCAGCCCGTCCGCGATCACTTCGACCTGTTCAAATTGTGCCGGGGTTTGCGCGGCGATGGCCCAGAACGTCGGAACTGCGACGAGCTTGCACCCGGTCGCGTATGCCAACATCTTCGCCGACATCACGCCGACCCGCAGCCCGGTGAAACTCCCCGGCCCCTGGCTGACCATCACGCCCGCAAGCTGCTTCGGCGTGAATCCGCCCACTTGCATTAGCGCGCTGGTCGTGGGTGCCAAGTCCCGGTTGTTGCGCCGGGTGGGGTCGAGTTGGGCGCTGTGCGCAATCACGCCGTCCACCGCGAGGCCAACCTGCCCGCCGCGACTGGACGTTTCAATTATCAACCAGCATTCGCTCATCGTCGGTTCTCAGTACAATTTCGTTCATTCTACAACTCCCAGTGACCGAACCCCGATGAGCGAAATGAGCGACCGGCATGAGCGATCAAACTCCGACAGTTCACATTGACGGCGGCTCGCGGGGGAACCCCGGTCCCGCGTCGTATGCGTTCGTGCTACGCCGACCGGGGCAAGCGACGATCGAAGAGTGTGACCGGCTGGGGACCGCCACCAACAACGTGGCGGAGTACACGGCGTTGATTCGCGCACTCGAACTGGCCGTGGAACTCGGCATTCCCAAACTCGCGGTCTACAGCGATAGCGAGTTGATGGTGAAGCAAATGAAGGGGGAATACCGCGTCAAGAGTGCCGACCTTCAAGACCTGTTTCAAGAAGCGTGCGGCCTGCGAAAGCACTTCGAGAAGCTCACCCTGACCCACGTCCGTCGGGAATTCAACAGCGACGCCGACCGGCTGTGTAACCTCGCCCTGGACGGCAGCCCGCGACCTCGGGTGAAGCACGACGACAAGTCCGAGGCACCGGCAATCGAACCGGAACCAGATGTCACCCTACCGATTCCCACGAACGCCGCTGAACCGCTTCGAGATGATGCGATTGCTTGCCTTGCGGCGGCGGCAAACTCGTGGGCGACGCACGGGCTAGGCTCGCCCACGGTGGAAGATGTCTGGGATCAGATTCACAAGTTGCTCAAGAAGCACGACGTGTTGAAAAAGAAACGCAAGTAGGAAATCGCTCATGGCTGACGTGGTGTTCTTCGACGCGATCACCGAAACCGACGGCCCGCAAGTCGGCGGGAAAGCCCTCAGTCTGGGGCGGATGGCCCGCGCTGGGTTGCCGGTGCCGACCGGGTTTGTCGTGACCGTCGAAGCGTATCGGCGACTGTTCACGGCGGGGCTTCGTTCGGATGCGGCGTTCGTGCAAAGGGTTTTGGCCGCGTATCACCAACTCGGGGCTGGGTTGGTCGCGGTGCGGTCGTCGGCGACGGCGGAGGATGGGGCGGAGGCCAGCTTCGCGGGACAGCAAGAAACGCGGTTGGGCGTGTTGGGTGATGAGGCCGTGTTGGCTGTGATTGAATCGTGCTGGAAGTCGTTGCATACCGATCGAGCCGTCGCCTACCGCCGGCAAAAAGGGATCGACGAAACCGGCTTGGCGATGGCGGTCGTTGTGCAACAAATGGTCCTGGCGGATGTCGCCGGCGTGCTGTTTACCCGCGACCCGCAAGACCCGACCGGCACGCGAATGAGCATCGAGGCATCGTGGGGCTTGGGCGAAGCGGTCGTGTCCGGAAAGGTCACCCCCGATCGGTTTCACGTGACCTTCGACACCGGCGCGGTCGTGTCCAAACACGCCGGTGACAAGACGCTCAAAATCACTGTCCACGGGGAAGAAACGGTTGCGGAATCACAACGCCGCACGCTGTGCCTGACTGACAACGAGCTGTCACAACTCGCCGAACTCGGTCGCCGCGTCGAGCAGTTTTATGGCGACCCGCGTGACATCGAATGGGCATTGCACGACGGCCACTTCCACGTGTTGCAAGCCCGCCCGATCACAACGAGTACCGCAACCGACCGCGAAACCGTGCGAGCGGCCGTCATCGCCAAACTGCAATCCATCGCCGACCCGCGTGGCACGGTGTGGGTGCGGTACAACCTCAGCGAAGTCTTGCCCGAACCGTTGCCGATGACGTGGGGCGTGGTGCAACGGTTGATCGGCGCCGACGGCGGGTTCGGCGCCATGAACCGCGATCTGGGGGCGAGTCCCGACCCGACGCTAGGTTCCGAATCGGCGTTCGACCTCATCGCGGGCCGCCCGATGTGCAACCTGTCGCGGATGCCCCGGATGCAGTTTCCCCATCCGCCGATCGAGTACCCGTTCGACAAACTGAAGGCCAACCCGCGACTGGCGCTGGACCCGAAACCCGTGCTAAACCCCATGCGCGACGGCCTTCGCGCGTGGTTACGCCTACCCGGCATTGCGTGGCGGCTCAATTCCATGTCCAGCACCACCCGCAAATTAGCTGCGACCTTTGCGAATGAGTTCACGACGCGAATCGTCCCGCCGTTCGTGCAAGAAGCCCGCGATGCCCTCCGTGAAGATTGGTCGAAGCTCGATTCGCCAACACTGTTGAAACACTTCCACCACTGGACGGATCGCACCCTGGTTCAATTCGCGCGGCACAGTTTGAAACCGACCGTCTTCGCCGATTTGGCGTGGAACACCCTGTTCGAGTTGCTGAAACCCAAGCTCGGCGAAGCCGGTGCCAAGACCGCAATCAGCGAACTCGCAAGCGGTACCGGGGCAGAACTCGCGGTTGCGGTGAAACAGCTTGCGGATGGCACACTGGATCAACGAACGTTTTTGGAGCGGTTTGGGCACAGGTGCCAGAATGAGATGGAATTGGCGCAACCGCGCTGGAGCGAAACACCAACTCACGGACCGAACGCCCACGGACCGAACGCCCACGGACGATCGTCCGTGGGCTTTGACGAGATTGCTGCCCGGATTGCAGCGCTCGCGCCAGCGCAACCCAGCGCACCATCTCGTGGCCACGTCACGCAGTGGGCAGAGCGCTTACGGGTATACCTGGGGTTGCGGGAAGCGGCGAAGAATGCCTTGATGCTGGGGTACGCGGTCATTCGTAAATCGCTCGTCGAACTGGGGCGAACCACAGCCTTGCGCGGCGATCTGTTTTACTTGGTGCCAGCGGAACTACCGGAGCTGATTGCGGGGAAGGATTTCACAACGGTCGTTCGGGATCGCAAGAAACAACGTCAACTCGAACTCAGTCTCGAAGTGCCAGCGGTGGTGTTCAGTGATGCGCTGGACGTGATTGGTCGCCCGGAGCCGGTGCCTGTTGGGGCGACGACGTTTGAAGGTATTGCAATTTCTGTTGGCAGCGCGGAGGGGTTGGCGCTGGTGTTGACCGAACCGACCGCGCCATTGCAGATGGATGAACCGTACATTCTCGTTTGCCCCTCGACTGACCCCGCCTGGGTGCCGCTGTTCGTTCATGCGAAGGGGCTAATTATGGAAACCGGCGGGGTTCTCAGTCACGGTGCGATTGTCGCGCGCGAGTTCGGGTTGCCTGCCGTTGCGGGTCTACCGGGGATCACCAAACAAATCCGCACTGGCCAACGGGTGCGCGTCGATGGCACTCACGGCACCGTGGTGATAGTGTGATCGGTCGGTTTGATCGTGGGAAATGCTGGAAGAACTCTTGCGATGCTGGTATTGTCGTAACTTGGGAGTTCAATCGTTTGTCGCCCGTGACAACGGAGTTTTTTGATGATGATGTTCAAGCGATCCGCGTTCACGTTGATCGAATTGCTGGTGGTGATTGCGATTATCGCGGTCCTCATCGGGTTGTTGCTGCCGGCGGTCCAGAAGGTACGCGGGGCGGCCGCGCGGGCCACTTGTGCGAACAATATCAAGCAGATCGCGCTCGCGGTTCACAACCACGAGAACGCTTACAACTACATGCCCTATTCCAAACGGGATGCCACGCCGCAACGCAGTTGGGCGCCGGACACGTTGCCGTTTCTGGAACAAGCCAACGTCGTCAACGACGTGAACTACAACCTGAACGTGAACTGGTGGCGCACGACCGACCCGGCGACGGGCATGGTCGTGCCGAACGGCTTGACGGCTAGCACACAGTTGAAGGTGTTCAACTGCCCTAGCACCCCGAACCAACCGCGACTCCAGCAGAAAAAGGAAACGGCACCGGAGCAGGACAAAATCGGCGCGTGCGGGGATTACTTCATCACGGAAGGCGTGAACATCGCCATCAACAACGAACTGCCTGTTGCCCAGCAATACCCGACCACATCCGACCGCACCGGGGCGTTACAAAAATTCCCGAGCAAGAACACGTTCGGCAACATCACGGACGGCACGTCGAACACGATTCTGGTCGCGGAGTGTGCGGGGCGGGAGGACGTGTACCGCGGTCGGAGGGGTACGCCCGCAGCGGCGGACAAGGCCAACCCCGCTTGTGCGCGTGCCCGTGGCGGCGCGTGGGCGACGAACGACAACCCCTACGAAATCGGCCAGCGGGTCGAATGGTGTACCGGCACCGCCAGCATCCCCGGCACGATGCGCGTCAACAACTCCAACGAATGGGGCCACCTCTTCTACAGCTTCCACGACGGCGGTGCGAACTGCGCGATGGTCGATGGCAGCGTGCGATTCCTGACCGAAAGCACCCAGTTGCGAACGATCGGCGACATGGTTACCCGCGCCGGAGGCGAAGTGATTGTGGAGTGACCTGCATCCCTGGCATCCCTTCAGGATGCTTTGCCTGGACCTGGGGTGTCGCTGCGCTCAACCCCAGGCTAATCGCTGGCATCCCTTCGGGATAAAAACCAATCCGGAACACCCCGTCGGGATAAAATCACCCCGAGGCATCCCGGTAGGGATGCGAGCCATTAGCCTGGGGTTGAGCGCAGCGACACCCCAGGCACTCCCAGCCTTACACCTTTTCGGCGGCGATCAAGTACCCGTAGTTGGTGGTCACGTTGCGGCCCCAACTGACGGTTTCCCGGCTGTCGCCGTTGACGGTGATGCCGTGGATGCACAGGATGCGGAAGCCGTGTTCGACCAGCAATTGCTTAGCGCCGCGGCGAGTGAAATGGTGCAGTGTCAGCGGGGCGCCGGCGTAGGCTTGGGGCATCGTCACATCCCCGGCGCTCGGCTGGTTCAACACGGTTTTGACGGCGTTGGTTGCGACCCGTTGCCAGCCCAGACCGCGAAACCAGCGGTTGTGAACGTGCAACACGAACCGACTACCCGGCTTCAAAATCCGGGCGACATGCTGAACAACCTTGGTTCGATTCGCTACATCCCGCACCATGCCGAGGGTACTGAACAGACAGGCGGCATAGTCGAAGCTCGCGTCTGAAAATTGTTTGAGTTCAACGAGGTTATCCGTCTTCCACTTCACATCCACATCCGCTTTCCGGGCGTTGATCGCAGCTTGAGCCAACATCTCGGGGGAAAGATCAACGCCCACGCAATCGAAGCCGCGCTGGGCAAAGTGAATCGCCAATCGCCCGGTTCCACAGCCTAAATCGACCAGCCGACCGGGGTGTTCAAACACGGCATCGCAGAAGGCGACATCAGCTTGCGCGAGCGGGGACGCGGCCATTTGGGCGTCGTACCCGCGCACCATGTCATCGCTATTGAGGTAATCCCAAAGCCCGCGATCGACGCCAGGTGGGAGTTGCCAATCAGGAATCATCGGAAGACACTCGGGAACGGTTGGAACTGAATCGCTTCACGTCGAAAAGCATTTTTCACCACAGAGGGCACGGAGGGCCACGGAGAAAGAAATAAGAATTTTGGATTTCTCTGTGGTTCTCCGTGCCCTCTGTGGTGAATACGGTTTTACTGACACCCTCGTGAAGCTACATTCGCGGTATGCGATACTCGTTGTAAGCTGACATTCCCGACATGGACACAGTGACAGGAACCATGCGATGCTACCCACCGATGTCCGAATCCGCGACGTTCAGTTGTCCTACGAGGATTTCCTCTACCGGACACCGATCAAGTTCGGCGGCGTGTCGCTGGACCGGGTGACGTTGTTGAACGTCACCCTCGCGGTTGAAACGGCGGCGGGCTTGGTCGCAACCGGGTTCGGGTCGATGCCGTTGGGCAACGTCTGGGCGTACCCGTCGAAGGCGTTGAAGTACGACGACACGCTCCTAGCAATGAAGCAGATGGCGGAAAAAGTGGCGACCCTTTACCGCGATTGTCCGCTCGCCGGGCACCCCATCGACATCACGCACACGCTGGAGCCGGAGTTCTTCCCGGTGGCCACGAAGATTACCAAGACCAGCGCGGAACCGATGCCAAAGCTCGCAATCCTAGTGACGGCGTCGCCGTTTGATGCTGCCCTGCACGATGCGTTTGGCAAAGTCCACCAGCGGAACTGCTACCACACTTACGGCCCGGACATGCTCCGCAACGACCTCGGGCACTACCTCGGCGCAGAATTCAAAGGGGAACGGCTCGACCGCTACATCACGCGGGAGCCGGTTCCCTCCTTACCGCTGTACCACCTCGTGGGGGCGCTCGACCCGCTCACGAATGCGGAAGTCCGGGTGCCATTAAACGACGGGCTGCCGGAATCGCTCGGCGATTGGGTGGTCCGCGACGGGCTAACCCACCTGAAAATTAAACTCAACGGCGACGACCTGGACTGGGATGTCGAACGGGTCGTGCGTGTTGACGGGGTTGTTGATACAGCCCAACGACAACGCGGTGTCACGACTTGGTTTTACTCGCTCGACTTCAACGAACGCTGTGAGAACGTTGAGTACCTCACGCTGTTCCTCACGCGGCTGCGGCAACGGACGCCGACGATTTACAACCGGGTCCAGTACATCGAACAGCCGACGGCGCGGGATTTGAAGGCGAACCGGCACAACACGATGCACGCCGCCGCGAAGCAGAAGCCGGTGGTGATTGATGAATCGCTGGTCGATCTCGAAAGCCTGCAACTGGCCCGCGAGATGGGCTACACCGGCGTGGCCTTCAAGGCGTGTAAGGGGCAAACGCAAACGCTTCTCCTTGCTGCGGCAGCCCAGAAGTACGGCCTGTTCCGCTGCGTCCAAGACCTGACCTGCCCCGGCGCGTCGCTGATTCATAGCGCCGGCATCGCCGCGCACATCCCCGGCGTGGCCGCCATCGAAGCGAACAGTCGCCAATACTGCCCCGCCGCCAACGCCGATTGGGACGCCAAGTTCCCCGGCGTGTTCACCACCCGCAACGGGGTGATGAACACAGCCATCCTGAACGGACCGGGACTCGGGGCCGTGTCGGTTTCAAAAACCAAGTCGATCTGATAGAATTGCCGCTAGCACTCCCCCTGCCGAATTGGTCTGCCAGGGTCTCTATGAATATGCTCATCGCACGGTTTGTCGTCACGGTTATTGGTCTCGTCGTCGTTGTCCAATCCGGCTTCGCCGAGGGCCGCAAGCCGGTGTCGTATGGTCGGGACGTGCGGCCGATTTTGGCGGAGAACTGCTTCTTTTGCCACGGGCAAGACCCGAACCAGCGCAAAGGCGATGTCCGACTCGACACGCTGGAAGGGCAACAGGCGGAGGGGCTGATTGTTCCGGGGAAGCCGGACGAAAGCGAACTCATCCAGCGCATTTTCTCCACTGAGAAAAGCAAGGTGATGCCGCCGCTCAAGTCGAGCCGGCACCTTAGCCCGGAACAGCGAGCGGTTCTGAAACAGTGGGTGACCGAAGGGGCCAAGTTTGAAGGGCACTGGTCGTTCCAAAAGCCGGTCCGCCCCGCCGTACCCACCGTCGCTGGGATCAAGAATCCGATTGATGCATTCCTGCGAACCAAGCTCGCTGACAAGGGGCTGTCACCGTCTCCGGAAGCCGACAAGTTCACGCTGTTGCGCCGCGTCACGTTTGACCTCACTGGGTTGCCACCCACGCCAGCCGAAGCCGATGCGTTTGTCAAAGACACTTCGCCCAACGCCTACGCCAAGGTGGTCGATCGGTTGATGGCAAATCCGCACTACGGCGAACGGATGGCGCTACCCTGGCTGGACGCGGCCCGGTACGCGGACAGCAACGGCTTCCAACAGGACGGCGACACGTTCCAGTGGGTGTGGCGGGACTGGGTGGTGAAAGCGTTGAACACGAACATGCCGTTCGACCGCTTCACGATTGAGCAACTCGCTGGGGACTTGCTGCCGAACGCGACAACTGACCAAAAAGTTGCGACCGCGTTCAACCGCAACCACCTCGTCAACGGCGAAGGCGGCGCAATTCCGGAAGAGCAACGGTTCAACATTCTCTTCGACCGCGTTGACGTGACCGCAACGAATTGGCTGGGGTTGACGATGGCGTGTTCGCAGTGCCACGACCACAAGTACGACCCGGTGACACAACGCGATTATTACAGCCTAATGGCGGCGTTCAACAACCTGAGCGAGAACGGCGTGGCCGGTCGGCAGTCGTCAAAAACCCGCGTTTCCCCGCCATTTCTCGAAGTGCCCACCAGTGAACAAACCGCAAAACTCGGCGAACTCACGAAGAAACGGGACGATCTCAAATCATTCGCCACAGCAGCGCAGAAAGATTGGGAAGCGAAGGTTGTGGCGGATGAGAAGTTCGCGGACAAGGAGTTGCGGGAACTCGTCATCAAGAAGGACGCGAAAGCCAAGAAAGCCTTCGAGGACAAGATTGCGCCGAAGCTGATCGCGGACATTCAGCGCACGGACGAGGAGATCAAAAACTACAAGGCCGACGAAGTTGCCAAGGTCATGGTCATGGCCGAGGACCGCCCGCGGGACACGCACATCTTGGATCGTGGCGAGTACCTGAAGCCGAAGGACAAGGTCACGTTCGCTACACCAGAGTTCCTGCCGCCGATGGCGAAGGACGCGCCACGCAACCGGCTGGGGTTGGCCAAATGGCTCATGTCGCCGGAGCATCCCCTCACGGCACGGGTGGCGGTGAACCGCATGTGGCAAACCTACTTCGGCGTGGGGTTCGTCAAGACGAGTGAAGACTTCGGCGCCCAAAGTGAAGTGCCGATGCACCAGGATTTGCTGGATTACTTGGCCGTCGAGTTCCGCGAATCCGGGTGGGACATGAAGGCGATGAACCGGCTGATTGTGACGAGTGCGACCTACAAACAATCCAGCCGCGTCACGCCGGAACTGTTGGCGAAGGATCCGGAAAACCGCTTCTACGCTCGCGCCCCCCGGATGCGGTTGCCGTCGATGTTCCTGCGTGACGCCGCGCTTTCCGCGAGCGGGTTGCTAGATCGGCGCGTCGGCGGCAAGCCGGTTTACCCGTACCAACCCGAAGGCATCTGGGAACCGCTCGCCATCACCAAGGAACGCGATTTCACCTACCCCATGTCCAGCGGCGCCGACCTGTACCGCCGCAGCATCTACACCTTCTGGCGGCGCACCGTCGGCCCGGCGAACATGTTCGATGCGTCCTCCCGGCAGGCGTGCCGCGTGAAGCCGAGTGTCACCAACACGCCACTCCACGCGCTGACCACGCTCAACGACCTCACCTGGACCGAAGCCGCCCGCGTCCTGGCCGAGAAGGCGATGAAGGAAACTACTGAAAGTGACACCCGATTGTCATTCGTCTTCCGCCGCGTGCTGGTACGGTCCCCGAATGAAGGCGAACAACGGGTGCTTCACAAAGTCCTGCAACAGCAACTCGAAGTCTACCGCAACGACCCCGAAGCCGCGAAGAATGTGATCGCCATCGGCAAAGCCCCCCGCGACGAAACCCTCAACCCCGCCGAACACGCCGCATGGTCATCCCTGTGCCTCGCCCTGTTCAACCTCGACGAAACCCTCACCCGCGAATGACCCCAGGGTTATGGCTTCGACATGCTTAGAGCATTTTCAGTTTCCTTGTTGCGTTTTAGTTAGCCCGACGCGCCAGCGAGGGGTCTGCCGAAACGAACTCCACGCCACACCAACTTTGGTTCGGTCAGGACGGTTCGGGGTGGGACCGTCCCCCTCGCTGGCGCGTCGGGCTAACAAATGCCGCCAGCCACGGGTGGAGGCTTTGCGCAACCCGTGGTCAGTGACAGGCCATTGTCAATCGCCCTGGAGGGGCGAAGGAATTCCTCTGCCCCTCCAGGGCAGTTGAGTTGGGGAGTCTCGGATTCCACGGGTTGCGCAAAGCCTCCACCCGTGGCTACACTCCTTGCCCCCTAACGGGGTCACCAAGCCCGCAACACCAACTCACCAACTTTTGCGTTGCTCATTGACCGTTCGCTTTCCAGCGGTTCGGTTGGCATGGGGATTGGCATGGGGATTATTGTTTCGGCGTTGCTTAATACACCGTCGAACATCGTCTACAATTCTGACAATTTGGAGTTTCCGAAAGGAGTTGATTCGATCATGCCAAACATCACGACACCTGAACTGGAAGCCATCACGACCGACCGCGATGGCTGCAACTTCACTTCGTTAGAACACCTCAAGGGGCACGAGAGCCGCCCCGTTGGTGAAAACGGCCTTCCCGCTGACCAAGCGAGGCATGACCGTTCGGAAGATATCATCCGTCAGGAGGAAGTGCCGAGCGACGAGCACCTCGATGACGACGAGTTGCCCCCGGTTTACCAGTTCCCGCTCCTGTTGCGCCCGGTCAAACGGGTACACGGCAAAATCCTGCCCCCGCAATCCGGGCAGATAAGCCTCCGGAAAACACACAATCTCCGCCCCCTGCGCCGACGCTTCCGCCATCAACCGCTCGACCTTACCCAACCCTTCCTCGAACGTGGAGGCAGCGCCGGGAGATGCGAGGGCGATGAGCATGGGTGTGTCTCCAATTGTTCGGTGGCAACCTCTATTTCGGACAGGAGTAAAATCACTCAACACCGCTCGTAGCTACTGCGGAGGCGACCTGCACAGTTTCTTGGGCGTGCTGTCCTATCAGAATATGCGCCGCAGCGAGTGCTTCATCGTCTTCGAGATCCCACACGCCACTCGCTTCCATGCGGCCGGCGGTCACTGCTAAATTGGCTAGCGTCTGACCCAATCGCCAGTCGGGGCGTAGGCGTGCGAGTTCGGCTAAGGCGGCCAACAACTCTTCCCGTGTCAATTCGGCTGATGTCATAGCTTCTCTCCGACTCTGGGAAGACCACCGATTGGACGAACTCACGCGGCTTCATGATGGCATGATACCGGACCTGAAAGCGAAATGCGAGTTATGAAGAATGCGTCACCAAGCCTGAACCGGCCCTGCTTCCTGCCGGTTTTTCCGCCTGCGCCCTTGTCACTTCGGGGTGGGGCTGCCATAATCACAGTCTTACTTTGCACGAAATACCGGACAGTGTGGCTTCTTGGCCGCGCTGTTTGTTTTTCACGATTCTGTTTGGGGTGGCGAGGGTAGCGGGTGAGTGAAAACTCCCTGCGAGAGTCGTAGCCCCCAGAGGTTGACCATGTCGAACTTTGCCAAGCTCACGGTTACGCCCCGCACTGGAACTGGCACCCGCGCCGCGATGAAGCTGCGTAAGAAGGGGCTGGTTCCGGCTGTGATCTACGGTCACAAAGAGCCAGTCGCTCACATTTGCGTGAGTGCCGAAGAACTCGACCGCGCGATTCGGGTGCAGCACGCCCGGACGTTTAACCTGACGGTGGACGGCAAAACGGACACGGTGCTGATTAAAGAATTGCAGTGGGATTACCTCGGCAAGACGATGATTCACGTCGATTTTGAGCGCCGATCCCTAACGGAGCGGGTTAAAGTGACGGTGCCGATCGAACTGCGCAACACCCCGAAGCAGATGGGCGGCGGCGTGTTGGATCAGCCGATGCACGCGGTCCACATCGAGTGCCCACTCGGTAGCATTCCGGAAGCGATTCGCATCGACCTGACGACGCTGACAATCGGCCACCCGATCCACGTGAAAGAGCTTCCACTCCCCGAGGACGTGAAGGCCCTGGACGGCCCGGAAATGGTTGTCGTTCAACTGAAACTCCCAGGCGCCGAAGCCGTCGTCGCCGAACCCACCGGCGTCGAACCCGAAATCCTGACCGCCAAGAAGACGAAGGACGGCGAGGAAGAGTGATAGTAGTGGAGAGTGAGTAGTGGAGAGTGGTTAGTAAGACCGAAGACTTCGTAACGGTAAACGCTAACCCTTTCCACTGGTATCAATCTACTGCTTACTATCCACTGACCACTGTTCACTATCCACTGCTATGAAGCTTGTCGTTGGCCTCGGGAACCCTGGGGCGAAATACTCGGGGACGCGGCACAACATTGGGTTTGCGGTCGTGGACTATCTGGCGGCGGACCCGGCGTGCGGGCCGTTTCGCAGTAAGTTTCAGGCGCATGTTGCGGAACTGAAGGTTGGGGATGAGCCGGTGTTGCTCGTCAAACCCGAGACGTTCATGAACCTCAGCGGGCGGGCGGTGCGGCAGATTGTGGACTTTTACAAGCTCACTGCCGTGGACTTGCTGGTGGTGAGCGACGACATCAACTTGCCGTTGGGCAAGTTGCGCGTCCGAGCCAGAGGCAGCCACGGCGGGCAGAACGGGTTGCGGAACATCCAGGAGAACCTGGGCACCGACGAGTACCCCCGATTGCGGGTGGGCGTCGGCCAGCCCAACCCCGGTGAAGCGATCGACTACGTGCTGTCCCGGTTCAAACCCGGCGAACGGAATGCCGTTGAAGACGCGGTTGCAAAAGCGGGTAACGCTGTGCTGATCTGGGTGCGATTAGGTCTCGAAACGTGCATGAACCGCGCCAACGGGTCCGAGACCGAACCGAAGCCCAAGAAGCCGAAGCCGACTGAAGAGAAGAAAAAGGACGAGCCTGAGACCAAGAAGAAAACGGACGAAAACGTTAGTAGCTAACTGTTTTGGGTTTGAGCCGTAACCCCACCCCCTAGCCCCCTCCCCGACGCGGAGAGGGGGAACACGAAAACGCTTTCTGGCTCCCCTCTCCGTATCGGAGAGGGGTTGGGGGTGAGATAGATTTCGGATTGGCGATTGACGAAAGATGGCGGTTGCTCCCCCACTCGTGTGCGGTGGGGGTCGGGCTGGGGCGAAGGTTCTTCGTGCCACCGAGCCAGGGTAACCCGGACGATACCAAACTGTTGGGAGACTCCCAACCGAGGACGCGATGCCTGTTGAACTGTACGAAACGCTATTTATTCTCGATTCCACCAAGCTGTCCTCCGAGCCGGACGCGGTGAAAGCCCAACTGCACACCACGCTGGAACGGTACGGTGCGGAAATCATCGTCAGCCGCCCGTGGGACGATCGCAAGCTGATGTACCCGATCAAGAAGCAGAAAAAAGGCGCCTACCACGCCATCTATTACAACGTCGAAAGCACTAAGCAACGCGACATCGAACGCGACTTCGCCATCAACGAAAGCGTGTTGCGGTTGATGACCTCGCACATCGACCCGAAGTGGGCCGAGGCGATCATGGACGTGGCCAAGAACGACACCGGCTTGGCGTTCGCCATTCGCGGGATGCAAGAAGAAGCTAGCTCCGACGGCCTGATGCCGAACCTTGACGGCGGTATGGAAGGCGAAGCGTTCACCGCCGCCGGTGGCGGTCGGGGTCGTGGTCGCCGCGAATACGGCGACAAGGATTGATGCCTACTGACCTTGCCGGTTGTGTCCAAATCGGCATAACTTCCTAATGACGGCTCCACCCACGAACTACGACTTCCAAACTTACCAAAACTTCCATTCGGGTGGAATCGGTCCCAGGAGAACAGGTCATGGCAAACCTGAACAAGGTGATTTTGATCGGTCGGCTGACACGAGACCCGGAAACGCGGGCGTTCCAAACGGGCGGCATGGTGGCCAAGTTCGGCTTCGCGGTCACGAACCGCAAGAAGAACGCCCAGTCCGGCCAGTGGGAAGACGACCCGATGTTCGTCGATGTCGAAGTGTTCAACCGTGGCGAGTTCGGCAAGCTGGCCGACCTGGTCCGCGACCGCTGCCGCAAGGGCAGCCAACTGATGCTCGAAGGCAAGTTGATTCTCGACCGCTGGGACGACAAAGCCACCGGCGAGAAGCGATCGAAACTGAAGATCGTTGCCGACAACATTCAACTGCTCGATCCCCGGACCGATGGGATGGGCAGTTCGCAGCAAAGTGGCGGCATGGACGAGGAAGGGGGGGAAGCTCCACCCGCTCGCTCCAACAATAGTTATGGCAACAACCGTGGTGCCGCACCACGCACGCCCGCGAAACCGAACGCGGGCTACTCGGCTGGCCCCGACGACGACCAGAATAACGACGACCACCAGACGGGTGAGATCCCGTTCTAACTTTATCCCAGTGAACCTACGGGGGTTGGGCATTGAACCCGATCCCCGATTTTACCTCTGAAGGCTTCCTCCGATGGCCAAAGCAACCACTAAAGCCAAGGGCAAGGGCGACTCGAAGTCCAAGTCCGCCACTGCCGTTGTGGAAAAGAAACTTCCGCAAAAGAAGATTCGCAAGCGGAATCAGGTCAAGAAGGGCAAGCACGGCGGAACGCTCGTGGTGCTCATCGAAGACGTGGCCCACCTCGGCAAGCAAGGCGACCTCGCCGAAGTGAAGCCGGGCTACGCCCGCAACTACTTGTTGCCGTACAGCCTCGCCGTCATCCCGACCGAGCACAACTTGAAGCTGTTGGAACGCTACAAGATCAAAGTCGTGAAGGCGAAGGAAGCCCGCGTCGCAGACTTGAAAGTTCTCGCCGAACAAATCAGCCGCCTGATGAGCTTGACGATCGAAGCCAACGCGACCGAGGAAGGCCACCTGTACGGCTCGATCGGCCCGATCGAAATCAGCAAGACGCTGAAGGGCAAGAACTTGATGATCGAAGCCGACATGGTGAAGCTCGAACACCCGATCAAGGAAGCCAACACTCTGACCGAAGTGCCGCTCAGCCTCGGCTACGGCATCGAAGCGAAGATTCAGGTTCTGGTCGTGGCGCTGCAACAGACGCCTCCCAAGAAGTAACGCGATGCCAAATCGAGAAGGACTTACCTTCTCGATTTGCGTTTTGTGCCCTGAATGGCACAAGCTTCCACGGGTTCCGCGAAGCGATCCACCCGTGGCTACACGCCTTTGCCCCTACCGGGGCAACCAAGCAAAAATCAAGTTTACACTGACTCTCGTGACATTCACTATTCCCTTCTCGACGACCAATTCCAGTCTGGGTTTGTGCCGAATTTGACGTTCGAGAACGACTCGCTATGAAGTCCCGTCCGCTCCTGCTGCTCTTGGTTGTGCCGTTCCTGATGGCAGCCGGCGGGGTGATGCGGGTGTCCGACTTTGGGGCGTATTGGTCCGCCGCGCGTGCCAACCTCAACGGCAACAACCCCTACGATCCCGAACAGCTACTGCCGCACCAACACCGCATCGAACCCGACCGCGCCGTTGCCCTGCCGATTTGGGCGCCGCCGTGGTCCGTGGCCGTTGTGACGCCGTTCGCGTGGCCGGGTTTTCCGGCGGCCCGGTTTGCGTGGCTGGCAGTCACGGCATTAGGTGTGGCCTGGACTGCGATGGAACTTTGGGGCCTGTACGCGGGCCGGCCGGATCGGCGGTGGGTCGCCCTCGTCCTGGCGTTCACGTCCTATTCCGTGCTGCAAGTTCTCGGTCTTGGCCAAGTCAGCGGAACGACCCTGTTCGCGTTCTCGGGGTTCCTGGTTTGTCGCGTTCGCGGCTGGCCATTCCTTGCGGGTTTGCTTGCGTCGTTGGTGTTGGTCAAGCCGCAAGTTGGCGGATTTTTCGCGCTGGTGCTGGCAGTCTGGGTTATCGACCGACGTGAGTGGCGAATGCTCTGCGGGGGGCTAACGGGGACCATGATTCTGACGGCCCTCGTCGCCGTGCCGAACCCGGACGTGTTTGAACAGTACCGAACCGCGATGGCCAACGGCGGGCCGACCGAATGGATCCCGCCGACGCCGGGGACGCTTCTGCGCGTGTTAGCGAACGAGGCGTTCTGGCCCGCACTGGTGCCGCCCGCCGTCGGGGTTCTCTTCGCCGTCGGCTGGTACGTCACCCGGCGGAATCGGTGGGACTGGCCGCGCGACATTCAGCCCCTCGTGTTCGCCGGGTTTTTCTGCTCACCATATGCGTGGGTCTACGACCAGTGCCTCTTCCTCATCCCATTGATTGCCGTCGTAACCAAATGTACTGGGCGGCAGCTTGCGGGCTTCTTCGTGATCCACGCAAGCCTTACGACTGCCGCGTTAGCGATGAATGCCGCCGGGCATCAGGAGTACGAGTTGTGGTGGCTGGCCCCCGCAACCCTCGGGCTGTGGCTGGTCTTCAAGCAAAAACCCGACAAGGCAACTGACGGCACGGCGCCTAGCACTCTCCCAGTTTCATGAGTGAATTGCTGAACGACTTCCTCAGTTGCTTGTTAGCCCGACGCGCAAGTTTTGAAGTTGCGCTTTCGGACTACCCCGAAGGGGTTCAATCGAATAGCCCAGGGTCGTGGCGTTTCGCCGCGCACCCTGGGTCGGACCGGAAACGGATCTTACCCCGAAGGGGTTACATTTGCGCCACAAGGAACGATGGAACCCCTCCGGGGTACGGCCGGGGTGGTGTCGAGAACCCAGGGTGCGCGACGAAGCGCCGCGACCCTGGGCTATTTCATTCAACCCCTTCGGGGTAGTCCGGTGGAGGTCTGCGGTAACCCCTAGTCACGCAACGGAGCGACCGCAACATTGATCCGACCGAAAGGAATCTCGCTTGTTACGAAGGCACAAGCAATCCGAGGCCCGCAGAACGCGCACCTTCAAAACTATCGCGTCGGGCTAACAAGAACGCAACTATGAACCGGAACGTGCTCTAGTTACACCCGATTTGAACGCGGCTCGCAAAAGCATTGTGACTTTTCACGCCACATCTTCAGTTGTTCCGCACTGAACGTGTGCAATGGTAGTGAGATGACGCGACACCACGGTTCGGCAGCATGACCTACGCACTGGCTACGATCTGGTACGAACGGCAGCGGTTTTTGCCGGCGATTCTGGCGGTGTCGTTTAGCGCGATTCTGATTACGGTGCAATCGGGCATCATGATCGGGCTACTTTCGACCATTTCACTTCCGGTGGATAAATCCCAAGCGGACGTCTGGGTGGGTTATCCGGGCGTTCGGAGCGTGGACCTGGGTCGGCCCATTCCGGAGCGGTGGGTGAACCGCCTGGAAGCCCAACCGGAAGTTGTCCGGGTTGAACCGGCGATCCTCGGGTTCTCGTTGTGGATTCGCGTGGCGTCACGCGACTCCCCTGCCACGCCGGAGGTGATTACCGTCGTCGGCACGAAACTCGGTCCGGGTTCACTGGGTGCGGTGGAATATCTCCGCGCCCACCCGGAGATCATGGCGAAGTTACTCGAACCGAATTCGGTGGCCGTGGACGAATCCGATCTGGGGCGGCTGGGAATTCGTGGGGTGGGTGAACAGGCTGAGGTGTTTGGCAACCGCATCAAAGTGGTGGGGTTGGTGAAGGGCTACCGCAGCATCGGCGGGCCGTATATTTTTTGCTCGATCGAGACCGCCCGTAAACTCGTGCGTGACCCACCCGGTGGCGTGACGTACCACCTTGCGAAATGCCGCCTGCCGACCGACGCCAAAATCGTCGCGGAGCGCCTGAGTGCTTACAAGCAGATGAGCGCGTTCACAACGGATGAACTGTCGATGCGGTCGCGGCTGTACTGGTTGACGACCACGAAAGCCGGTGTCGCGGTCGGGTTCACGGCACTGTTGGGGTTGTTGGTCGGTGCCGTGGTGACGAGCCAAACGCTATACGCCGCCACAGCAGCCAGCCAACGGGAGTTTGCGACGATGCGGGCAATGGGGATTCCGAGTTGGCGGCTGCAACTTTCGGTCGTGGAACAATCGGTGTGGGTCGGGTTATTCGGAATCGCATTTGCCATCCCGATGACCTGGCTCCTCGCCCAAGCCGCGAACGCCATTGGAACGCAAGTGAGCCTCCATCCGTTGGTCGTCGCGGCAGCGGCGGTCATCACGCTGCTGATGGCCCTCGGGTCCGGACTGGCCGCGCTACGGTCGTTCCAAGGCGTCGATCCCGCCCACAACATTCGGTAAATTTGGGTCTCTAAAACCGGATTCACCACAGAGGGCACAGAGAGCCACGGAGAAATCCAAAACAAATTCTTATGGTTTTCTCTGTGGCTCTCTGTGCCCTCTGTGGTGAAAATGAATTTGTTTGTCTCCAGTCTGGATTGAGGGTGTGATGGCCGAAGGACGACGTTCGCCGGGGATTTTTACGATGTTCGGCGTGTTGCTACTGATCGGGTCGATCGCGGCCACGGCGTGGTGGTTGAACCGCCCGCCCGCCCCAATTGCGCCGCCGCTGGACCCCGATCTACTGGACGTGTACTGTTCGGGTCGGGTCGATGCGGCAGGGCAAGTGATCGCGCTGGAACCGTCGCAAGCCGGTCGGGTCGTGGAAGTTGTTGCCGCCGAAGGCGCGACCGTCATGAAAGATCAACCGTTGCTCGTTCTCGATTCGAGTTCCGCCGATGCGCGAGTGATCCAAGCGGAAGCCTCCGTGGAAGCGGCGGAGATTGACTTTCTTCAAGCGACGCGCATGAAGGAACGGTTTCCGAACCAGTTGGCCGCCCGAACCTCAATGCTCAATGCGTCGTCGGCTCGGGTCGAAGCGGCGCGTAAGATGCTTCAACAACGGCGGGAACAACAGCAACTCACGCCGTTGGGCCGCGCCGAACTGGAGATGTTTGAAGCGCAGATAAAAGAAGTGGAACAACTCGAAGCCGCCGAACGGGGGCAACTCGACGACCTCAAGAAAATGGACGGCGAGTTGGACCTGCGAATTCGGGGGGCGGTGGCCCGCAAGAAACTGGCCCAGGCGGAACGAGCACTTGCCGACAAGCTGAAAAAGGAGTGTACGCTGACCGCACCGGGGCCGGGGACGATCCTTCGGTTGCAAGCCACCGTCGGGGGGTTCGTGTCACCCGGTACACCAATACCACCGATTGTTTTCGCCCCAGCCGGTGCCTATGTCGTGCGCGCCGAGATCGACCAAGAAGCACTGGGCCGGGTGAAAGACGGCATGAAAGTGATCGTCCACGACGAAAACCGCCCCGACGGCCCGCAATGGAAAGGCAGCGTCAAAGCGGTGGGCCGGTGGGTGGCGATGCGGCGGACCATGATCTTGGAACCCGGCGAAATCAGCGACGTGCGGACCGTGGAATGCGTCATCGAACTCACCCCCGGCGGCGACCCGCTTTGGATCGGCCAACGAATGCGGGTGCGAATATTACGCGGCGCGGATTCCAGTCCGGAAGGCACGCGGAACACGTCGCGTTGAATGCGCGGGCTGATTGGCGTACAATTTCGTCAATATCGTGGACTGTCACGGTGTTGACTCGGAGTTCTGGCCACGACGGGGCCAGAATTAGTGGATCGGATGCTACGAAAGAGGTTACGGTGCAGGTTAAAATCTCCGCCCGACACGGGCACTTAAGTGCGGAACACCAAACGGAAATCCAAGAGAAAGCGGAAAAGCTACTCCACTACTTTGAACGGCTGATGTTCATCGAAGTGACGGTGGACCTTCAACACGACGACAAAATCGTTGAAGTCATTGCGCTGGCCGAGCACAAGCAGGAATTCATCGGTGTGGCCACCGGGAAGGACTTGATCGTGACACTCGGCCACGCAATCGACAAAGTGAAGCACCAGATCAACCACTATAAAGAACGGATTCAAGACCACCGCCGCAACCCGTCGCACGGTGGCCCGGAAGGCATTCATCCGTAACGGCGGGGCGGGTAAGTCAGGCGCGGTTTTTCAGGATTGTTGCGGAGCGAAGACCACGGCTACGGCCACCCGGAATCAACCGCGGATAGGAGTTGAACGTATGCAGATGACGCATTTTGTGGTGCAGGATGCCATCGTACCTTCTCTGACCGCAACCACGCGCGAAGACGTGATTCGGGAACTGATTCAGAGCCTCCACGCGACCGGACAGTTCCCGAACACCGATCTCGAAGACATCGTCAAAGCGGTCCTCCGTCGGGAACAACTGGGTTCGACCGGCATTGGCCGAACGATTGCGATTCCGCACTCGCGGCATTCCTCGGTGAGCCAACTGATTGGTGCGGTCGGAATCTCGAAAGCGGGCATTCCCTTTGAAAGCATTGACGGCGAGCCGGTCCACGTCGTCGTGATGTTGATTTCCCCGCAAGATCGGCCCGGCGATCACCTGCGGGCACTTGAAAATGTCGTCCAAACGCTGCGTGACGACACGCTGCTGAACGCCCTTCGCAACGCGGAGAGCCGGGAGCAGATTTGGAACTTGCTCATGCGGAATCCGAACCCGTAACCCATTGTTGATGAGGTGCGTTGTGTCTGTGGTGATGTCTGGGAGCGAACTTGGCATGGCGACGACTGGTCCGATCCGCAGAACGGTGGTGATTGTGGACCCGGCTGGACTGCACATCCGGCCCGCCGTCGCGTTCGCCAAAAATGCGGGGAAGTGTCGGTCCGCGATTACCGTCTGGAACGGCGAAAAGCGGGCCGACGGCAAGAGTGCGCAAGACTTAATACTGCTGTTCGCCATGCCGGGGACCGAAGTCGTGGTCGAAATCGACGGCGACGACGCCCACGCCGCGATCGACCCACTACTAGCTATTTTGGCCACGCCAGGATATGAAGACTAGCGACGGGTCACCGTCACGGCCCTGGTCACGGCCCTGGGCGAACCCGTTTTGCCCCTTGAACCGCAAGAATGCGTGGTATGGAAACTCGTCGTGGCATCGCTGTTTCACCCGGTGTCGCTATCGGCCCGGCCTTGGTGCTTGACACCGAAGGCGTTGTCATCTCCCGACGAACGATTCTCGCCAGCCAAGTCGAAACCGAAATCGATCACCTTGCGGACGCCCTGGTCCGGGCTGCCGAGGAAGCCCGCCGCCGCGAACAACTGCTGACGGAACAAATCGGCCGGGAGATCGGCATTCTCCAAGGCCACGCCACGTTGTACGAAGACGTCGGCCTGCGCCGCGATGTCGAAGCGATGATCCGCACGCAACATTACAGTGCGGAGTACGCCCTCAGTCGGCACGTCCGCAACATCATTCACCGCTTCGACAACCTCCCGGCGAACCACGAGTTCCTGCGGCTCCGTGCGGACTTTCTGGACTTAGAACGGCAAGTCCTCAATCAGCTTCTCGGTATCGCGGAAGACAGCACGATCCCGTTCGCCGGGGAGCCGGTGATTGTCTTGGCGCACGACCTCACGCCCAGCGAGACCGCCCAACTGGACCCCAAAACCGTCCACGCCTTTGCCACCGAAAGTGGTGGCCCTACTAGCCACACTGCGATCATGGCCGGTGCCTTGGAGATTCCGGCGATCGTGGGGTTGGGGCGGTTCTTGGGCGACGTGGCCAGCGGGGACATCGTCATTGTGGACGGCGGGCAAGGCGTGCTGATTCTTGACCCCGACCCCGCGACAATCGAGCTGTACACCGCCAAGCGGCTGGCCGAATCATCGGAGAGTGGGTTACGCTACGAGCCGCTCCGCGATGTCCCGTCGGTCACACGGGACGGGGTGCGAATCTCGTTGCTGGGGAACATCGAATTCCCGTCGGAAGCCGTCCACTGCATCGAACGCGGTGCGGACGGGGTGGGGCTGTACCGCACGGAGTTTTTGTACGTCAACAAGTCCACCGACCCGACCGAGCAAGAACACTTCGATGCGTACAAAGCGGTCCTCACCGCCGTCGGGCCGAGTCGCCCGGTTGTGATCCGCACGCTCGACATCGGGGCGGACAAGTTCTCGTCCGTTTCGGGATTGCTCACCGGCGAGAAGAACCCGTTTCTGGGTTTGCGAAGTGTGCGGTTGTGCTTGAAGAACTTGCCGCTGTTCAAGACCCAACTGCGGGCCATTTTGCGGGCCAGCGTGTACGGCGACGTGCGGGTGATGTTCCCAATGGTCAGCACGATGATGGAACTGCGGCAGTGCAAAAGTTTGCTCGCCGAAGTGCGTGAAGACCTCGAAGAACTGGGCATCCCCTTCAAATCTTCGATTCCAGTCGGTACGATGATTGAAGTGCCGTCGGCGGCCATCCTCGCGGACGTGCTGGCGAAGGAGGTCGATTTCTTCTCCATCGGGACCAACGACCTCGTTCAATACACCCTGGCTGCGGACCGCAACAACGAAAACGTGGCCGGTCTTTATAACGCGGCAGACCCTGCGGTGTTACGGCTGATTAAAATGGTGTGCGATGCCGCGAAAGTACGAGAAGTCGAAGTCAATGTTTGCGGTGAAATGAGCGGGGAGTTGATGTTTACCCCGTTGCTGGTGGGCCTGGGCCTGCGGCAGATGAGTGCGACCCCCCGGAAGATTCCGGACATTAAACGAGCGGTGCGGAACCTGACCGTGGCCGACGCGGAACGGATTGCCCACGAAGCGGTGCGGATGGAAACCGCCCGCGAAGTGACGACTTACTTACGCGAACAACAACGACGTATCCTCCCCGATGCGGCCGATTGACCAATCCTGGTGCATCGGCCGATGAGCGGGTTGAGACGCTGAGGTTAACTCCGGTGTTTCCCGATTTGCCTGACCGCACGGACGCCCCTGGCGTCGTGCCTGAGTGACACTCAGCAGGCAACGGAACGCGGCCTCCGTCCCAGCACGACTCGCGCATCGGGGGCTACCGACGGGAGAGAGCCACCGGGTTGGGCATGACCCCAATCGAAGTGGCCCACGCCAGCGATGGACGGCGACAAAATTCGCTTTCGATTCGAGAAAATCGGCGCCTTGCGACTGCTCAGTCACCACGACTTGATGCGATCCCTGGAGCGAATGCTGCGTCGCGCCAACCTCCCCTTCAAGCAAACCCTCGGCTTCCACCCCACGCCCCGCGTCGTCTTCGCCCTCTCGCTGCCGCTGGGTGTCGATGCCCTGAATGAAGTTGTTGAACTCGAACTGCTGACCCCCCATTCCTCAGAAGATGTGCTCGCTCGACTGAACCACCAATCGCCCGAAGGGCTACGATTCCTGTCCGCGAAAGTCGTCCCGCTCAAAGCGACTGCATTTGCTCGCCGAGCGATCTACCGGCTTCCGATCCCACCAGGACGCAGCGATGAAGTGGCCGCCCGCGCAATCGAACTCTTAGCGAGCGAAAAAGTTTGGGTGGATCGCCTGCGGCCCAACCCGCGCCGCGTCAACATCCGCCAGTACATTCGCGGCATCAGCGTGACCCCGAACGCGGTCGAGTTGGACTTCTGGGTCACCGACAGTGGGACCGCTCGCGGTGACGAAATGATTCAGCTTCTCGAACTGAGCGATGTCATCGCCGACGGCGCGATCCTGGTTCGCGCTGACCTCGAAATCCACGACGAACTACCCCCTGGCACGCCGACCACGGGACCAGACACGCCGCCGACCGAACGCCCGGAAACGGCGCCCTTAGAACACGTCCCGGCTTGTGCCGGCGACGAGGAAGACGATGCGACCAAGTCCGCAACCTGGGGCGGAACCCCGGACGGGCCGGTCGTGGAGTGAACACAACCCCACCCAAATCGGTGGGGATTTCCGTACTGATCGGCGGCCCGATTCTGTTCGTTCAGAATCGGTCGCCCCTACGCATCAAAGGATTCCGATGAAAAAAGAAATGCTGATTAACGTCCTCCAGGCGGAGGAGTGCCGCATTGCGATTGTCGAAGACGGGTTGCTCGAAGAACTTTACGTGGAGCGGGCGAGCCAAGAAAGCTACGTCGGGAACATCTACAAAGGCCGCATCGTCAACATCGAGCCGAGCATTCAAGCCGCGTTCGTGGACTTCGGCATCGGCCGCAACGGCTTCTTGCACGTCTCGGACGTGGACCCGGTTTATTACAAACATCTCTTGCCGAAAGAGATCCGCGACGAGATGGACGCCGAAGAAGCCGAGGCCGCGAGCGGTTCCCGAAACCGGGGCGGTAGTCGGGGCGGACGCAGCAACGACCGTGCCCCTCGTGGTGGCGCGCCCCGTGGTCAAGACCGTGGCCCGGATCGCGGACCCGATCGTGGTCAAGATCGGGACCGGGATGACCGTCGCCCGCCGCGTGTGGCGGAAGTCGAATCGGCGGTCACACTCACCCATGCACCATCACCGATTCCCCAATCGGTTGCGTCAGACGTTGATGACGAAGACCTCGGTGGATTCGGCGACGGATTGCACCACGACCCGGCACCCGCAGCACCCGTAGCCGTTGCACCAAAACGCGAACCGCAAAGTCGGCCCACGCCGCCACCGATGCCCGTCACGCTCGCTCCGGCGATCGCCACGCCGAACTTCGATGATGATGATTCGGACTTCGGCGCTGGGCTAACGGATGAACATCCGGCACCGACACGACCCGCGACGAAACCCACCGCACCGGCCCCGGAACCCGTCGAAGATGCGGGTTGGGAACTCGTGTTCCCCGAAGAAGCCCACGTCACGCCGACAGCCGTCCAAGCACCACCCGAGACGACCGCAGCCGACGAAGCGCGACCGAAAGCCAAAGCTCGGGGTCGCGCCACGAAGGCCAAGGACGAAGTCGAAACGAAGGAACCCGAAGCCAAGAAAGCGGCCAAGCCACGCAAGACCCGCAAGAAATCCGACACGGATGCCGAGGAGCAACCCGACGACAAGCCACGGCCCATGAACGGCGCCGAACGGCGCACAACCGGCAACGACGACGAACCGGAAATCAAGCCGTTCTTTGAAGGCGGCTTGGCCGACGATTTCGACATTGATGCCCCCAACGACCGCTTCG
Organism: Fimbriiglobus sp.; assembly: GCA_043785105.1. GTDB lineage: Bacteria > Planctomycetota > Planctomycetia > Gemmatales > Gemmataceae > Fimbriiglobus. The sequence continues at coordinate 9,209 of JAYVXO010000218.1, read as the reverse complement.
GAGACAGCCCCAACGCAGGCGGTGCGGCGAACGGATTTGACGACGAAGAAGAATCCGATGGCGTGAGTGCCGACCTCGCCGAATCGGGACCGACCGACGAAGAGTACGCCCAAGCACCGGCGGCAACCACACGCGACGACGAAGACGAGTTCACCGAACGGGATCCGCGCCCGGCACGCCCCGGTGACCGCGATCGCGCCCCACGCGGTCGAAACAATGACCGCGGCGGTGACCGTGGCCCCCGTGGACGGAGCGAGGGTCGGAGTGAGGGTCGAAGTGAAGGTCGTAGTGAGGGCCGCAGCAATGACCGTGGCCCGGACCGGGGTGGGGATCGTGGCCCGCGTGGCGCGCGACCGGCTGGCAACAGTATGGGTCGCCCGCCGGCCCGCGATCGCGGCTTACCGCGTCCGCCGATTCAAGAGATTTTCAAGCGTGGCCAGGAAGTGATCGTTCAGGTCATCAAGGAAGCCATCGGCACGAAGGCGCCGAACCTCAGCACGTTTGTCAGCATCGCCGGACGCTACTTGGTACTGATGCCCAGCCTGAACCGCGTCGGCGTGTCACGCAAGATCGAAGACATTGACGCCCGCAAACGGCTGCGCGAGATCATGAACCGCCTCAACCCGCCGAAGGGCGTCGGGTTCATCGTTCGCACCGCCGCCATCGACCGCAACGAGCAAGAGTTGCACAACGACTTGGCGTACCTGTTGCGGCTGTGGCAAGTCGTGGCGCGGCGCATCAAGAAGATGCCCGCCCCGGTCGAGATTTACCGCGAATCGGACATGATTACCCGCACGATCCGCGACAACTTCTCCAACGACATCGACACGATTTGGGTCGATGAGGCGAACGCCTTCGCCCACGCCTCGGAGTTCTTGCAGATCGTCATGCCCCGGTTCGCGGACCGCATCCGGTTCTTTTCGGACACGGAGCCGTTGTTCAACAAGTACCGCGTTGAAGACGAAATTGCGAAGATCAACCAGAAGCGCATCGACCTGCCACTCGGCGGCTCGATCATCATCGAGCAGACCGAAGCGTTGGTCGCCATCGACGTGAACAGCGGTAACTTCCGGGCGGACAACAACGCCGAAGAGACCGCGTACCAGTTGAACATGATCGCCGCGAAGGAAATCGCCCGCCAGTTGCGGTTACGTGACCTCGGCGGCGTGATCGTCAACGACTTCATCGACATGCGGAGCGAAACACACCGCCGCAACGTGGAAAACACCCTGCGCACCGCACTCCAGCGCGACCGCGCCCGGACGAAGATTCTGCGCATCTCGCAGTTCGGCATCATCGAGATGACGCGGCAGCGGATTCAAACGTCGCTGAAGAAACGGATCTTCAACGAGTGTTCGCACTGCAAGGGCACCGGCTACGTGAAGACGAACGAGACGATGGGAATTGAGGTGATGCGGTTGCTGCAACTCGCCGCCTGCCGCAGTCCGCTTGTCACGGCGATGTCACTGACGGTCCACATCGAGGTGGCGTTCTACTTGCTGAACCGCAAGCGGAAGGACATCACGGCCATCGAAGAAAAGGCCAAGATGACGGTCGAAATCAACGGCCAACCCCACGTGTCACCGGACATGTGTGAGTTCAAGTGCCTGGACAGCAACGGCAACGAAGTCCGGCTGTTCGGCAACCCGCCGCCCCCGCCACGGGTGTACAAGGGGTCTGCGCCAAGGCAGTTCAATGATCGCCGCCCGCCGGCGCTAGATTAACCACCCAAGAAAAGCCCATGAACGAAGAAAGCCCATGAACGATCGTTCATGGGCTTTCTGCTTCACCCAATCTGTTGGATCGGCTCGTTCCCGGTGGCTTTGGGCAATTCCGGGCGCATCAAAAACGGCCCCTTGTCCTTCCAAGCTGAACCCGCGAACTCCAACTCCATTCGCCACATCCCGCTGATGCACCCTTCACCATCCGGTTGGCCTTCGTAATAGACGCGGTGCTTGCCGAGGTATTGTTTTCCCATCGTGAGTTTTCCTGTGTTCACGTCGTACACACCTCGAAAATGGAACGGCCCGACCATGTCGATCCCCTTGCCGGTGATGGTGCCGTTGTTGAAGTGCAACTCGAACGCCTCCATTTCTTGGCGGCCGTGCTCTTTTTGAACCCAGAACCCACGCCACGTGCCGGATGGAAACATTGATGCACTCCTCGTGTTGACCGTTTTTGGCATCATACGCATCCGGATGTTGGCGTTGCACGACTTTGTGGTTTTCGTATCGTGCCCGCATGAAGAATTCCGGGATTCGGCCGTATGTGTGGATGCTAAGCGGGTGCGCGTGGTTTGCGGTGATGGGCCTCATCACCCACGACTTGGGGCGACCGATTGCCGACGGGGGACCGCCCAGTTGTCCGTGGCTTGTGGTGGCGTTTTTTCGCAGTGTCGTCGCCACAGTGTTCGCGGCAAGCTTGGCGTTGGCCTACGGGCAAAAGCTGGTCTTCTGGCACCCGCGAATTCTGTGGATTCGCAGTCTGGCGGGCAGTTGCAGCATGATGGCGACGTTCTACGCGCTGGCCCATTTGCACGTCACGGATGTCCTGACGCTGACGAACACCTTCCCGATCTGGGTGGCGATATTGTCCTGGCCGTTGGGCCAAGATCGCCCCACGTTCGGCGTCTGGATCGCGGTGCTGTTCGCGGTGTGTGGTGTGGCCGTTGCGATTCAACCGCACTCGGAAGGCTTTGCGCAATTGCCCGCGACGTTCGCGCTGGTCGCGGCATTTTTTACCGCGATTGCGATGCTGGGCTTGAACCGGCTCCGTCACGTCGCACCGTTTGCGATCGTCACGCACTTCTCCGCGATTTCCGCAATCTTCGGCGGCACCGGGTGGTTTCTGATCGACGTGGTCGGCATCGAAATCGGCACGACCGGCGACCCGCATTGGTATCAGCATTCCCTGGTGTGGTTGGAGATCATCGGCGTCGGGGTCACGGCAACCATCGGTCAGGTTTTCCTCACGTTGGCCTTCAGCCGTGGCTCCGCAACCAAGGTTTCGGTCGTCGGATTATCGCAAGTCGTCATGGTGATGATCTTCGAGGCCGCGCTCGGGTGGAAGATGTTTGACACGCCCATGATCCTCGGCACCGCGATGGTTCTCGGCCCCACGGCGTGGTTGATGGTGCGTGAACGCCAGAAACCCGGTCAACCGAAACCGGAAGAACCCGTCATGGAAGAAGTGGCGATCGAGTAACGGAAACGGTATCGTGGGTATTGGGTGACGTTATCCAGTTGGTAGCAGTCCAGAATTACTCACGCAGAGACGCAGTGACGCAGAGAAGGAAAAAATCGTTTTTGGCTTTCTCTGCGTCACTGCGCCTCTGCGTGAGTAATTCTTCCCGATTTGAGAACAACCATGTCTGAAGCAACAGCCGCCGATGCCCCGTTACTGTCGTCCGAGTTCCTGCGGCGGTTGGAGCAGCTTGAACTTGTCTCGAAGAAGATTCTTGCCGGGCGGATGAAGGGGGATCGCCTCAGCAAGCGAAAAGGGCGTGGCTCCGAGTTTGCGGACTACCGGCCCTACGTTGTCGGTGACGACTTGCGGTTCCTGGATTGGAACCTGTTTGGCCGCGTGGAGAAGCTATTTTTGCGACTGTACCGGGAAGAGGAAGACCTGCACATTTACTTGCTGATCGACAACAGCAAGTCGATGGACTACGGGTCGCCGACGAAGTTGCACTACGCCAAGCAAGTGGCCGCCGCGTTGGGGTTTGTCGGTTTGGTGAACACGGACCGGGTCATCATTGAAGGCGTTGGCGGGCCGAGTGGCACGAGTACCCGGTCGCCGCAATTTCGCGGGCGTCAAAGTCTGTGGCGGATGATGAAGCACCTCGACACGATCGAACCCGCCGAAACCGGCGATTTGAACCGGGCGTTACGCGGCTTCAGCACGCGGGCAACGGGGCAAGGGATCGCAGTCATCCTGAGCGACTTCATGGACAAGGACGGCTACGAGGACGGCCTGCGATTCCTGGCCGCTCGGCACCTCGACATTTACACGATTCAGATTCTCGCCGAAGAAGAGATCAACCCGCCCTTCACCGGCGACTTGAAATTGACCGACCTCGAAGACGGCGACGAAGCCGAAGTGACCATCAGCGCCCCGCTCCTCGAACGCTACCAAAAAACCCTCGCCGCGTTCCGGGGCGGTCTCAACAGCTTCTGCACCAAGCGCGGCATGTCCTACCTCTTCACCAGCAACCAAGTCCCCTTCGAGAAACTCGTCCTGGGCTACCTGCGAGCACGGGGACTGGTGCGGTAATGATCGACAACGGAATGTAACAAGTACCTCCGAACCGAATTAAGAAGGACTCACTGCAGAGGCGCAGAGCGCGCAGAGAAGACCAAAGTCGGAGTTGCGCAATTGCTTGTTAGCCCGACGCGCCCGCGAGGGGTCTGGTCAACCCCTCGCGGGCGCGTTTTGAAGATATGCATTCGGACTACCCCGAAGGGGTTGAATCGAATAGCCCAGGGTCGCGGCGCTTCGACGCGCACCCTGGGTTCTCGACACCACCCCTGCCTTACCCCGCAGGGGTTACATCCTGCGCCACTAGGTACGATGTAACCCCTGCGGGGTAAGATCCCTTTCCCATTCGACCCAGGGTGCGCGACGAAGCGCCGCGACCCTGGGCTATTACATTGAACCCTTTCAGGGTAGTCCGAGATCGCAACTTCTAAACGCGCGGGCGATGGTCGTGCGTGCCCCTCGCTGGCGCGTCGGGCTAACAAAACTAGCATCGACTCTACAAATGCGTAACTCCTACAAGGATGAATTCTTTTTCTTCTCTGCGTCCTCTGCGACTCTGCGGTGAAGATTGCTTTTTAAGTTCCAAGTGCGCACGGGTTTGATACACTTACACTACGCCCACTGCTAAATTGCAACGACCTGCCGAAATGCGTTTGCCGGTATACCCGCCCCAAAATGGATAACCGCTCTGGTGAGTTGCTAACATCACCAGGAAGGTCGCCATCTTTCCAAAATCCGCTTGCTGCGCCGGGGGTTGAAGGGGAAGCTTCAACTCAATCGGTGCATCCGCTTTCTCCCCGGAGCTTTGCCTAGCCATGCGAGCCACCCTTGTTTGCCTATTCTCTCTGACAACTTGCGCGTTCGGGAACGCAGCCAATCCACCCGCACCGGCGGCGGAGTTTGCCCAACCGCAATCCCCGACGAAGCCCGTCCCGTTCCCCATTAACTACGTCGATCAAGGGCAGTTCGATTCCAAGTTGAAAGGGTTGCTTGCGCCGGAAGGGTTCCGGGTTGAGATCGTGGCGGACGACCCCGTTGTCATTAACCCCGTCGGGATGACGTTCAGCCCGGACGGCACGCTGTTCGTGCTGGAGTGGGCGGTGGACCCCATCACGGGCGGCAAGTGGTTCGAGTTCAAAGAGACGTTCCGCTACCGCGACGGCTCAACGAAACTCATCGCCACAATGCGGAAGTTCGTGACCGACCCGGTGAAGGTGTTGAAGCTCAACAGCAAGGGAATTTACGACAAGGCGGAGACGATCATCTCCGAGGAGTTGCCCTCGACGGTGCTGTACCATGACGGCTGGCTGTACACCACTGGTCGTGGCACGGTGCGGCGGTACAAGCAGTCGCGCCCCGGCGGGCCGTGGGACGTTCGGGAAGTGATTGCCCAGGGGTTCTGCGGCTTTCACCACCATCAAGTTTCCGGGCTGACGATCGGCAACGACGGCAAGTTGTACATCACCAGCGGCGATGACGACAACTTCGTCGAAGGCTCCGACGGAACGCGGGCCACGGCGATGCGGACCGGGGCGATCTTCCGGTGCAACCCGGACGGGTCACAAATGGAGATGTACTCACTCGGTTATCGCAACCCGTACCGCGACATCGCTTATGACGACAAGTTCAACTTCTTCCACGCCGACAACGACAACGAAGATGGCAGCAAGTTCACCGGCTGTCGGCTCGTGCATGTCGCCGAGGATGTCGATTACGGCTGGCGGTTGAAGAACGGCGCCCGCTGTTGCCGCCCGGACTTTACACGCGGCGCCGTGGCAGGCGAGTTACCAGGGAAACTCCCGCCGATGCTCAAGACGGGGCGCGGTTCCCCGGCTGGCGTGTTGATCTACAACGACACGCGGTTGCCGGAACAGTATCGCGGGCTGATGTACTACCCGGACGTGTTCCGCAAAGTTGTGCGCGCCTACAAGCTGCACGAACAAGGGTCGAGTTTTGAAGTCACGAACGAGTTTGAATTCCTGAAGAGCGAAGACCCGCTGTTCCGCCCGTGCCAAATGGTCACCGGGCCGGACGGCGCGATTTACGTGTGCGACTGGCGCACGGACTCAGGCGGCGCCGGGCGGCTGTCCGGGGACGGCTCCCACGGTCGCATTTACCGCTTGAAGTGGACCGGCACGAAAGACATCCCCGCGATCGCGCTACGGGGCCTGGATAGCTGGGCGAACATCGTCAAACTGCCCGACGCCAAGCTCGTCGATCAACTGAACGCCGCCGACATGACCGACCGCGTCGAAGCCCGCAAAGAACTGGTTCGCCGGGGCGTGAAGGCCCGCGACCTCGTGCTGAAGCGATTCGTTTCGGGGAAATTCGTGGACGCCGGGCGACTCGTGGCAATGGGCGTTCTCGAAGCGAATTGGTCCGCGAGCGTCGAAGATTTATTCCGACTGCTGTTGAACGACACCGATCAAGACATCCGCCGACTCGCCGCCGACGCGCTCGGGTTGCGAGGCAAAGCCAAAGACCCGCGTACCCATGAGGCGCTCAGCAAACTACTCAGCGATGACAGCAACGCCGTGCGGCGATCGGCGGCAATTGCCATCGGTCGCATCAACGCCGACGGTGCTGCGGACACGCTGATTTCGACGTGGAAGAACGACGACGGCCGCGATCGTTTCTTGACCGACGGCTACGTGCGGGCCATCGAACGCCTCGGCAAGCCGGGGATGGATGCGTTGCTCGTGCTCGCCAAGTCCGGCAACAAAAACGACCTCGACCGCGTGACCGCCGCGTTCATGAGTTTCCGCACCCCGGACGCGGTCAAAGCGCTGCCGGAATTGCTGAACGATCCGCACCTCGTTGCCCAACAGCGGGCGGAACTGTTGCAATCCTACGCGAACTATCTCTTCGACCCGCCGCTGTCGCTGGAACCCGTTGCCCAGTATCTCGTGACGCACCCGAATGAACCGGCGGTGGTCAAAATCGCGGGCATCGAAGTGTTGTCGAGTACCGGCAACCTGACCTCGCCGCAAGCCATCGACTACGTGTTGAAGCACCTCGATTCCGCCGACGCCGACACGCGCATGGCGGCCCTGAACGCGGTCGATGAAAGTCGGCTGACGGTGGGCACGGATAAACTCGTGCAGATACTGGCGGACTCCAAACGCCCTGCGAACGAACGCACCGCGGTGTTGAAAGCCTTGCGATCAATGGCCGGGACTGCTGCCATCAAACCGCTCATGGATTTACTGAGCCGTTCGGAACCGGCGGTGCTGAAAGTGGAGGGGTTGCGGGCGCTCGCCACCGCTTCCCCCGCTGAAGCTCGCAAGATTGCGGTGAACCTTCTCGATCAACCCGATCCCGCGCTCATCACCGAAGCGGTCATCGTGCTGAGTGCCACCAAAGATGGGGCTAAGTTAATCGGCGAACGGTTCGTGGCCAAGAAACTGCCGCGTGACCAATTTGCCCGCGTTTCGGAGACGTTGCAGAAGTTCAACACCGATCCCGTGATTGCCAAGCTGTACGGCGAAGTGATGAAAGGCGGCTTGCTCGTGTCCCTTGACCCGAGCCGCATGGAACAAATCCGTCAACTCGTGACCACCAAGGGCGACGCCAAACGCGGCAAGGAACTGTACCTGAACACGAACCTCGTGGCCTGTGCCACGTGCCACCGCATGGAAGGCGTCGGCGGCAACGTCGGCCCGGACCTGACGCGGATGTGGGACACGCAGACAATCGAAAAGATTCTCGAATCCATCGTCGCCCCGAGCAAGGAAATTAAGGAAGGCTACCAGTCGTACAAAGCCGTCACCGCACAGGGGCAGGTCTACACGGGCTTGAAGGTGTCCGAAAACACGCAGGCGGTTGTGATCCGCGAAGCCAGCGGGCGGGACATTCGCATCGCCAAGCCCGACCTGGAGGAGTTGACCATCTCGAAGGTGTCGTTGATGCCGGACAACGTCATCTCGCAACTCAGTTTCGACCAGTTCATCGACCTGCTGGCGTTCTTGAAAAGCCAACAGTCGCAAGAATCGCTACGCGGTGCGGTGTTGGATTACAACGTGGCGGTCGGCTTCAGCCCGAAGTGGAATGACAAGGTCAGCTTTGAAACGTCGCTGAACCCGCTTGCCGAAGAGAGCGTGGCGAAGTTGTGGCAATCGCGGTCGGTCGAACCGAACGGCGTACTGAACATCACGCCATTGCTCCCGCAAAAGAAGCCCGGCAACGCCTACGCGCTGACCTACATTTACACGCCGAAGAAGCAACGGGTCACGATCGCCTTAAACGCCGATGACGCCGTGCGCGTCTGGATCGCCGGCAAGCAAACCTTCGAGCAAAAAGTCCCCTTCATTCCGTACCCCCGCTCTGTCACCACCAAGATCGAAACCGACCTGCCCGCCGGGTGGTCCCCCGTCCTCGTGAAGCTAGCAACAGCCAGCAAGGACCACCATTTAAGTCTGCAAATTCAAGGCGACAACCTACGAATCGCCGGCAAGCCGCAGGATTAGGAAGTGATGGGTGTCAAAGGCATTGGTGGAGTGTTTGGTACATGTCGCCAGGTTTTCAGGCTGAAAGCCTGGGAGAACATAGCCCAGGGCAAGCCGCTTCGGCGACGCCCTGGGTTGACTAGTGCATTTTCGCTGTCATTCGGCAGGTTTTTGTTAGCCCGGCGCGCCAGCAAGGGGTCCGGTCGGGACGATCCCGCCCTGGCCCGTCATGCCGAACAACGTTGGTACGGCGTGGAGTTCGTTTCGGCAGACCCCTCGCTGGCGCGTTTTGAAGTTGCGCGTTCTGCGTCACTCGGATTGTTAGTGACTTTGTATCAAGCGCGATTCCTTTCGGTCGGATCAATGTCGAGGTCGTTATCGGTGCGTCACCCTGAGTTACCGAGGACACCATCGGACTACCCCGAAGGGGTTTCATGTAATAGCCCAGGGTCGCGGCGTTTCGCCGCGCACCCTGGGTTCTCGACACCACCCCGGCCGTACCCCGAA
>JAYVXO010000217.1:0-3626 GCA_043785105.1 Fimbriiglobus sp. | reverse complement strand
AATGTGGCGGGGTTTCACAACCGGATGTACAGCTGAAACAAACTGGGGCAAGGGGAAAGTACGCCGACCGGCCCCGCTATTGCGCAACGAGTCTAGTGGAGATACGTGTGGTACACTGGGCTGACGCTAGGCTTGGCCAGTGTTACATACATTTCGTTGAAACTTGCACCAGCAGAAATAAAATCACTCTGGCCTGCTTGGTTGTGCGAGAGTTTCCAATCCATCCCAAACCCTGGGTAGTATTCGACAGAGTTCACCAGCGTGTTCGTGGAACTTGTTGGCGGTAGAGTGACGTAGCTTCCCCCATCCCAACTCGCCGTTGTCGGAGGGATAACAATTCCAGAATTAGGACTGGTCCCCTTGACAGTCACAACGTCAGTGCCAGGCGGCGCATCTTGCATCACCGTCACTTCGACATAGAACTTCGCCGTAACCACCACCGTCGATCCGCGTGGGTAGGCAACAGGTAGCTGGAAGTCTCCTTCACTAGGATTGATCACCCCATTGGCATTAACATCGCGGTATTGCGGTCCAGTCATTGGGTAGGCTGGCGTACCGGGGTCGGCGGCAATTCGGATTACAGCATCGCCACGATATTCTACTTCGCAGACGGCCGCTTTCGTGATGAGAATAACATACGTTCCACCACTGTAACCGTTCGTAGGGTACAAGGTTACCAGTAGCGGATCGAAGTTGGGTGTTACGAGATTGGCTTCATTCTCAACAGTCTGGAATGCCGCAGCGATGGCCGGGAATTCGTTCGACTTCATCGAGGTGGCTTCGGGTGCAGGCGCGGCTTGTGGGGTCGATCGGCTGAAAGGTGGCGACACCGATTCATCAACTGGGCCGTTCGGGGTTGGCAGCTCCGCTGGTGCGACTCGCCAATCTGCAAATGTCGCGGGCGCGGAGTTCGACGGTTGATCGAGATCACCGAAGCCGACGAACTGCCCGCCACCCTCTCCAACGAAAGTGCCCAACGGGTTCGACGACACCGATGAATCGTTCGTGGCCTCGTCGTGCGCTTGGCCCAACAACGCCACAGTGTTGTTGTCTTCCACGACGAGAGACAACGGCGAAGCCGACGAGACACTAACTCGCGGGTTGTCCGCTGGCGTGGGGAGTGGTTGCGCCCGGTCGGATGCCATCGCACCGGCTAGCAACATATCCATCAAGCTGCCCGCCGCTTGGCGGTCTTCGAGCGTAAACAGCCCGAGACGAGATCGCCGAGTGCTCAGCGATTGAGTGTCGTTCAGAAACGTCCGGAAACCACGTGCCGATTGGAGAGGTTGCATGGGTGAATCCTGGCGGGAACTGTGTCACCTCGGTGGTCTTTTTAGAAACCACGAAACAAGGGTACTCGCAACCTGTTCAAGCGAGCAAGCTAAATTCCGGAATAATTTGGTAGACTTTCCGGCTGACGCTTGGGCGCGTAATCCGCATCATGCTGCAATAAATCGACCACGTGCCACGTAGTGACTTCGGTTCCAGCAGCGAGCGGCGAACGAATCGAACGAGTTGGGCTAGCCCAAAGCCGCGCGCTTCGTTAAACTTCCCCGTCGTTTACTGGGGAGTTTGGAATGATCGCCCTGTTGCTTGTTAGTATCGCGTTCCTCGTTCCCGCAACCATTGCGTGTGGGTACTACTTCGTACTCGCCACGATCGGTTGGCGGCAACGGACAACACCGATTAGTGTGCCGCACCATCGCTTCACGGTGCTGATTCCGGCCCACAACGAAGAAAAAACCATCGGTGATGCGATTCATTCGGTGTTCGCGTCCGACTATCCGCAAGAGCTTTTGCGGGTGTTGGTTGTTGCCGACAATTGTGCGGACCGGACCGCGAAAACCGTGCAGGCACTCGGTGCCGAATGCGTGGAACGGTTCAGCACAAGTGATCGGGGCAAGGGTTATGCCCTCGCGTTCGGAATGCCGATCGCACTGGAAAACGGTGCCGATGCGGTGTTCGTGATGGATGCCGATTGTGAACTCAGTCCGGATGCGTTGCGAATCGTGGACGCGATGTTGACCCGTGGCGCGGCGGTTGTGCAGGCGGCGGTGATTGCCCGCAACCCGGACGTGCAGCCAACGGGGTTCGTTGCGGCAACGGGCGCCCAGATCGAAAATGCGGTCGCGGCAGGCTTAGATCGGTTGGGGTTTCCCGTGACGTTGCGCGGTACGGGCATGGTGTTGAGTCGGAAAATCCTGGAGCAATTCCCGTGGACGGCGTTCGGCCTTACGGAAGATGCGGAGTATTCCAGCCAACTACGGGAAGCGGGCGTCCGGGTTCATTTCGCGTTGAGCGCGGAAGTTCGGAGCGAAGCGCCGCCCACGTCCTCCGCCCTCACACTGCAACGCCGTCGCTGGCGAGCGGCGTTGTTCACAGGTGGCTTGAGTTGGTTCCACCGCTGGCTTGCTAGTAAGCCACTTGTCCTGCTGCATCTGATGCTGACGCTCGCCGTTGTTGCCGGATCAAGCACGGGGTTGCCGACTGAATTCGCCATCGCGGGCGGCGTCTGGCTTGGGTTGGTGTTCGGGATTACGGTTGTCGTTTACCTACGAGCGGTTCGCCGGGGCGGGTTGTTAGTCGGTGGCATTCCGGGGATTGTACTCGCCACATTTGTCTGCATACGATTGGCCGGCGTGACACTGGCCGGTATCGTCCAACGCGGGACAATTTGGGAACGCACCCCGCGTGTCGCAGACATGTCCCGAGGCGACGAGTGATGTTCGCCAAACGTCCTGGGTGGCACACGCGATTGATCCCTGATGCTGTTGCCCAACGTCGCTCCCGGTCCCGTGTGCTGTTGACTTTCGATGACGGTCCGCACCCCGTCCACACCCCCGCTGTACTGGCAAAATTGCACGAATACGGCTTAAAAGCCGTGTTTTTCCTCGTCGGCAATCGCGTCGAGCGGGCACCGCACGTCGTCAAGCACATCGTCGAAGCGGGCCACACGATCGGCAACCACACGTATAGCCACGCGCGATGGCCGATGCTTGCCGGGCACCGAGTCTGGCGGGACATCGCCCAGTGTCAACAGGTTGTCACCGACGCAGCAGGAGTATGCCCCACCGTCTTTCGCCCGCCGTTCGGTAGGCTGACCCCCGGCCTTCTGGCTTCGGCCTGGAGCCAACGGATGCGCGTGATGAACTGGTCCCTGGATAGCGGCGATTGGCAATGCCGATCGGAAGCCGATGCCGAGACGTGTGCGACCGAAGTGATCGAACTGATTCAACCAGGCGACATCGTGCTACTCCACGACGACCACGAATACACAGCACGGATTCTCGATCGGGTGCTACCAGCAATCGTGTCAACCAATCTTTTTCGGCGGTAGACTTGAACGGATTCCGAGTGACGCAATTGCAGCATTGTTACAGGTTTTGTTTGACCGAATCGCGTGTTTTGAAGTTGCGCGTTCTGCGGGACTCGGATTGCTTGTGCCTTGTCACAAGCGAGTTTCCTTTCGGTCGGATCAATGTTGCGGTCGCTCCCCGTTGCGTGACTCGGGTTACCGCAGGCCCCCTTCGGACTACCCCGAAGGGGTTGAATGAAATAGCCCAGGGTCGCGGCGCTTCGTCGCGCACCCTGGGTTCTCGACACCACCCCGGCCGTACCCCGGAGGG
>JAYVXO010000216.1:0-70874 GCA_043785105.1 Fimbriiglobus sp. | reverse complement strand
TGACCGCGAAGTGGCAGATCGTCCAGGATGCCGTCCGCGCGTACCGAACGACTCCGCGATACCGCCTTCAAAATGCCGCGACTGCGTAACTCCTAAGTATGTGAGGTCTGCCGTAATAATGCCAGACTGTCTTCACATCGCCAGTGTTGAACTTTAACACATATCCTGCTGTGTCATAACGTATGACACCGAGCGCGTCGAGGTGTGCCAAATCCACAAATTTCAAGTTGAAGTAGTCAATAATTTCTGCTTCTAAACTGCTCCACAACGACAACACGGATAAAAGATCATTTGGCGTTTGCCAAACGGTTGAACAAAAGCGTGTAAATAAATCAGCATCGGCTTTACTCATCACTTTTATCAGAGCAAGAGACCTGCGAGAAAAAGACCCCGGCTTTGCGACTTCACCCGCAAGTAACCTCGCCCAAACCGACTGCATTTGCTCGTTGCTGACATCCTGACAACTCTCGAAAAACTGTGCGATCCAATCTTCATCGACTGCTTCATCAGAAGCGTGTTCCGGCATTTCATCCGCCGCTTTCTTGATGATCGCTTCTTTATTTTTCTGTCGCTTTTCGTCCCGTTTCCTGACGCTTTCTGCAGTGCGATCTGTGATATTCTCGATGTTGATCTTGCTCTCGATCTCTATGACAGACACTTCTGCTTTTGCAGTCGCTTCGGCTTTAAGTGCCACTGCCTCAGCATGGCTCTTTCTGCGAATGTGAATCGGCTCCAGGAACAACCCGATCTGGTCTGAGACTGTGCCTAGCAGTTTGGCGACAGATTTGGTAACAGCGACAATTCCAAGAACCGTTGCAATCTGCCCAAAGTTTTGCGTAACTGCTGATAGATCGTTCATATAAACTCTTTTAATTGATTCGAGCTTGCAGAAACGCTTCGTGGCGTTGACAAGTCAACGCTGTAAGAATCCTAACACAGCAGCAACCCGTCCCTAAATATCACTGTACGAAATTCAACTTCATTCTCCCATAGTGTTGCTTGTCAGTCGCCTGAAGAAAATCACTACTCTTCAAGACTTCATGACTTGTTTTAGCACTCAGACCAGTCCGCGAACCCGGTGCCGGGCCACTGACGAACGCCCCACGCCCGAAATTCTGCTAAAACAGGAACCACTCGAATAAGGGGGTGGGTCATGACGCGGATTTGTTTCGGGCTGTTGCTGATGGTATCTGGCTTCGTTACGCAGCAAAGCATTTTCGCATCTCCCGAGATCTGGGCGGAGATTCAAGTCGTTGACGCCGCAACGGGGCGAGGCATTCCGCTCGTGGAACTGGAGACGGTCAACTGCCTGAAGTTTGTCACCGATAACGCAGGCCGCGTCGCGTTCCATGAACCGGGGCTGATGGGGCAGGATGTGTACTTCACCGTCCGTAGCCACGGGTACGAGGTGAAGAAGGACGGGTTCGGGATCGCGGGCGCGAAGATCACCCCACGGGCCGGGGCGGTTGCGGAGATTCAACTGACACGGCGGAATGTCGCGGAACGGCTGTGCCGACTGACGGGCGAAGGGCTGTACCGAGACAGCGTTCTACTTGGCCACAAGGTACCGTTGCCCGAACCCCACAACCGGGGAAAGGTCGGCGGGCAAGATAGCGTTCAGGCGATCGGGTACCGCAACAAGGTGTACTGGTTCTGGGGCGATACGCAGCGCATGAGCTACCCGCTCGGGCTGTTCCGCATGGCCGGGGCCACCACCCCGACGTTCGACCCCCAAGACGCGAAGTCCGACCCCGTCGCCGGAATTGCGTTCGAGTATTTCGTGGCCAAGGACGGATTCACGCGGGCTATGATGCCACTGCCGGAACGTCCGGAAGGCGTCGTGTGGGTAGGGGCGCTGGTCGTCGTGCCCGACGCCGAGGGTGCGGAGAAACTCGTCAGCCACTACTCGCGGCGGAAGGGCTTGGACGGCGAGTTTGAACAGGGCATTGCGGTGTTCGACGACGAGACGAGCATCTTCAAATCGGCCAAGCAACTCCCGTTAAAAGAGACGTGGCGTAGGCCCACCGGACATCCCATCGCCTTTGAAGAAGACGGCACCAAGTGGCTACTATTCGGCAGTCCAAATCCGAACGTCCGCGTCCCGGCAACCCTGACCGCCGTACTCGATCCCGACAAGTACGAGGCGTTCACCTGTGCCAAGTCGGCAGGAGATGGTAAGGCCACTGAGCCAGACCTGGACCCGGACGGCAAGCCACTCTGGCGCTGGCAGAAGGAGATGGCACCAGTAGATTCCAAAACAGAACGGCAGTGGGTGAAGGATGGCAAGATTAAACCAGACCACGCGCGATTTTGTCCGGCGGACGTAGCACACCCCGCCGACCGGATCGTGTTGCACAGTGGGACCGTGCGGTGGAACTCGTACCGCGACAAGTGGGTGCTGGTCGCCGGACAGATCGGCGGCAAGTCCTCCTACCTGGGCGAGGTTTGGTACTCCGAGGCGGAGGCCCCGACCGGGCCGTTCAAACAGGCCGTGCGAGTCGTCACCCACGACCGGCAGACGTTCTACAACGTCTGCCACCACAAGTTCCTGGACCGCGACGGCGGGCGGACGATCCACTTCGAGGGGACGTACACGAACGACTTTTCCGGCAACCCCGAGAAGACTCCACGGTATAACTACAACCAAGTGCTGTACCGCCTCGACCTTGGTGCCGCGGCACTCAAGCCAGTCCGGTTGCCTTAACGGGAAAGTAGAAGACTATGACCGTTCGAGTCGTCACGATTCAAGAGGTGCGAGCCGCGGAGCGCGTCATTCGGCTTCACATCTCGCCTGCTCCGTTTGTTCGATCCTACGCGCTGGAGCGGGAGCTTGGGTTGCCCCCAACGCGCCGTGTTTGGCTGAAGGACTATGGCTGGACGCCATCGGGGTCGTTCAAACTCCTGGGTGGCTTGAACTGGATGGCGAACAACCTGGAGCGGTTGGGGACGTGCCCGGTCACGGCTCATTCGTCGGGGAATTTCGCGTCCGGGATCGCGTTTGCGGGAATGCGGTTCGGCAAGCGAGTAATCGTCGTGATGCCGGAATCAGCGCCGCGAATCAAGTTCGAGCGAACAAGGTCGTTCGGGGCGGAGGTTCGCACCTACGACAGTGCCCGCGACCACGAGACTGGGGAGCGCGATCGGTTAACGCGCGAGATTACCGAGATGGAAGGCGCGGTCCAGGCGTCGCCCTACGATGACCCCCACGTGATCGCTGGCAACGGCGTCGGCGCGCTGGAAATTGTTGACGACCTACGCCGGGAGGGCCGGGGGCTTTCTCACTTCTTGTGTCCGGTCAGCGGTGGAGGTCTCATGGCAGGCCACGCACTGGGAATCGCTGACGGCTTCCCTTCAGCCCAGATCATCGGTGTCGAACCCGATGGAGCCAATGATTTTTGCCAGTCACTCGTTGCCGGGCAACGGATTCGCCTGGATCGGCCCGCAAGTATCTGCGATGGCCTGTTGTCGTATGACGTGGGCGAACACAACTGGCCGATCTTGAAGCAACTTGTGAACCGGGCCGTGGCCGTGACGGACCGATCAACCCGAGACGCGATGAGATGGCTCTATGCACAACACGGCTTGCGAACTGAACCCTCTGGGGCGATTGCCGTGGCGGCCCTCCTAACCCGCCAGGTCGATCTAGCCGGCGATGGCGACCTCGTCGCCGTCATTAGTGGTCGCAACGTTGACGACGACACGTTTCGCACGTGGATCGCAACCGCCGGACAACCCGGATAAGGACACGTGAGATGAGTTCTCTCGCCCCCGCAACTGTTGGCCGCACGGCGTGGTTGGTCGTGATTTTGTTGATGCCGGTGGCCCTACTGAATTACCTGGATCGCCAGATGTTGGCCGCGATGCAGTCGTCGGTGATGGCGGACATCCCCAGCCTGGGTGAAGCCGATAACGCGCAAGCATTGTGGGGGTTGATGCTTGGTCAGTTTAAGTGGGTGTATGCTTTTCTCAGTCCCCTGGGTGGCTACATCGCGGACCGCTTTAGTCGGCGCTACACCATTTGCGGTAGCCTGTTCGTGTGGTCGGCGGTGACGTGGTGGACGGGACAGGTTACCACCTACAACGAGTTGCTCTGGGTGAGGTCGCTGATGGGAATCAGCGAGGCGTTCTACATCCCGGCGGCGCTGGCCCTCATCACGGATTACCACACCGGCACGACGAGGTCGCGGGCCGTCGGGCTACATCAAATGGCCATCTACTGCGGCGTGATTACGGGCGGGTTTGGCGGCTACGTCGCCTCCGCCCCCGACCTGGGGTGGCGGTTCGCGTTCGACACCTGTGGTATCGTCGGAATGCTCTACGCCTTCCCCCTCGTGTTCTTGCTGCGCGATGCCGCGAAGTCGGCGACGGACGACACGGTACTCAAGGCATCTCCCGTTGGTGCGGCGCGGGAGTTGTTCACCAACGTCTCGTTCATTCTGTTGGTACTCTACTTTACGCTTCCGGCGTTGGCGGGGTGGGTGGTACGAGACTGGATGCCGTCGATCCTGAAGAAGCAATTTAACATCGGCCAGGGCCAAGCCGGGGTCGCTGCCACGTTGTACTGGCAGGTCGCGGCAATCGTCGGTGCGTTCCTCGGGGGGTGGTTGGCAGACCGTTGGATGCGGCGGCACCACCGAGGCCGAATCTTCACTAGCGCCATTGGGATGTGCCTAATTGTCCCGGCGATCTTTGGGGTCGGGAACGCTGGCTCGCTTGGCGTAGCCATCGCGTTTCTAGTCCTGTTCGGCCTCGGTTGGGGTTTCTTCGACTGCAACAACATGCCGATCTTGTCGCAGATTGTTCGGCCTCATCTCCGTGCCACCGGCTACGGTTTTATGAACTTCGTCAGCATCAGTTGTGGTGGTCTCGCCGACTGGGGCTTCGGGATTTTGCGAGACCGAGAGGTGCCATTAAACCTGATCTTTAGCACCTTCGCCGGTGCCGCCATCGTCTCCGTCGTCCTCGTGTTGCTGATCCGGCCTACCGTCGATGTGTCGGGTCAGAGTCTATCCCGTTGACCTGGCTTTTGCATCACCAAGCCCCAATGCCAGGAACAACAGCACAGCGATTCATACCGGACGAACTCGAACCCCGCCGTCTCGCCCCAGGTCCGGCACTGCTCGGCGGTGGGGCGGATCGGCATCGACGGCCCACGCGGCGTCTCGATGTCTCGTCGCCAGTGGATGATGCCGACCTTGCCGCCGGGAGCCAGCACCCGACACGCCTCGTGCAGTAGCCCGACTGGATTCTCCAGGTGGAGGATGTTGAACAGCAGGGCGTACCCGGCTTGCCCGTCCGCCACCCCACAACCGTTGGCTACGAAGTCACTCACAACGGCGGTCACATTGGCTAGCCCAGCGACCTCGGCCTTCCGGTTGGTCTCGGCCACCATCTCGGGTTCGATGTCCAGCGCAATGACTTTCCCTGCAACCAGCCTTGCGGCTGGGATGGTGAAAGTGCCATACCCACAGCCGAACTCAACGACATCCCCGCACGGACCCGTGCAGTCGAGCTTGGCGACCATTCAGCCTGGGTTGAAGAACTTGTCCCAATAGGTCTCGTCCGGCATCCCACTTTCTCGTCCCTTCATCACGCCTCCTCCGTATCGAGAACCTCTGTTCATTCCGATTGGACACCATCACTTCGCCAGACTCACGCACACCAGCTTTTCGTCGTTACGGGCGTAGACGTTGCGGTTGGCGTAGGCGGGGTGCATCCAGATGACGGGGCGGCCCGCGAGCTTGTTGGTGGGTTTCAAAATCTGGACGCGGTCCATTTCTTCGTAACCCTTGGGGGTGAGGTTCGCAAAGATCAACTCGCCTTGTTCGTTGAACAGGATGAACCGCTCGCCGTTCTCGACCAGGAAGGCGTTCGACCAGCGTTCGGACCACGGCTGGGTTTCGGACGGGGCTTCGCGGGCTTTTACGGCAGCGGGGGTCAGCGGGCCTCGGGTCGCCTGCATCGTTTCCCAGACCCGCTTGCCGGTGGCCGCTTCGATGCAGCGCAATTGCCCGTAGCTACAGACGCCGTAGATGTAGTCGCCGCGCCAGACCGGAGTTGGCATGATCGAACTGAGGTCGGTCGTCTTGCCGGGGGTCTCGCCCTTGGCCTTGCTCTTCCAGACGACGCTGGCGGAGTCGGCCCCGACTTTCAACAACATCGCGCCGTCGTAGAACGAGGTCACAAACAGTTGATCGCCTTGCACGCGAACCTGGGGTGCGGTCAGTGCGAACTTCACGGCCATCGGTACGTCCCAGATTTTCGTCCCGGTGGTGGGGTCCAGCGAGACGACGGCTTTCGGGTGCCAGATGATGAGTTGCCGTTTGCCCGCAATCGTATGAATCACTGGCGAGGCGTAGCCGAAGTCGCCGGAATCGTAGCTGAGCGACTGCCACTTCACCGCGCCGGTTTTCTTGTCAAACGCCATCACGAGCCGACCTTTGGACCCGCCGACGAGACAAATCAAGTTGTCGCCATCAATGAGCGGGTGCGACGAAAAGCCCCACACCGGCACATTCGCGCCGAACTCGGTCATGAACTGCTTGGACCAGACCACCGTGCCGTCCGTCACGTCTAAGCAGAGCAAGTCCCCCATCGCGCCGAGGGTGTAAACCCGGTCGCCGTCGACAGTCGGGGTGCAGCGCGGGCCGGCGGCGTAGCTGATGCGATACTTGCAGGGGTACTCGTGCGCCCAAAGTTGCTTGCCGGTCTTCTCGTCGAACGCCAGCACCCGTTCCACGCCAGTGACGACCGTGTCCTTATCGAACGCACTTTTCGGCTGCGGCGAGCCTGACTCTACTAACCGATCCGTTACGAACACCTTGCCCGCCGCCACCGCCGGACCCGCGTACCCGAGGCCGACTTTCGCCTCCCATAGTACCGTGGGGCCGTCCTTGGAGAACTTCTCGATCAGCCCGGTTTCGTTCCACTTGGCGTCGCGGTTCGGGCCGAGCCATTGCGGCCAATCTTCGGCTAGTGCAACGGCGGGCACGGTGAAAGTTAACAGTAAGGCGAGGATCCGCATTGTGATGTTCCTGGGGTGGGAGTAGTAAGTGGGTGAACGCCCACGAACGATCGTTCGTGGGCTTTGTGGGCTAAGTAAACTTTAACTTACTTCACACTGACTGCGGGTGGATGCACAAACCCCTGGCTCAGGTTCTCGCACTGATCCGCAGTCAATTCGCCTTCTTGAATCCAAACGCGGTACTTCACCTTGAGCGGGGTTTCGGGGGTCAGGTCGTAGACGAAGTAGCTGCCGAAGCGGCCGTAGTCACGCTCGCTGAAGCGGGCTTCCTTGGGGTTGTCGGGGCGATCTAGGTACACGGCGGTGTAGCGTTTGCCGTGCAGCGTGAAGCTCATGGCGTCCCACGCCAGGTTCACGTGTTCTTTTTGGGCGGGCCAGTTTCGCGTGGCAGCGGGTTTGTCTTTGCCGTCGGGGCGGGTGTAGACGGTCTGCTTGGAGTTTTCTTTTGCCGAGACATCTTGGTGCGCGCGGAAGTGGAACCCGGCGTGTTGCGGGTCGCCGTCGAGCTTCACTAGGGGTTGTTTCGTGGACAACACGGAGGCGAATTCGATGAGCGTTCCGCCCTTCATGTTGAACGCCGTTACTTCCCGTTGTTCATCGGCGAACCGTGCGCCGTCTTGGCCGTGCCAACTAATCGCTGCACGGTGTTGCCCGTACACTTCCCCGGCTTCAGTGAGCAGCATTTTTTCGTGTTGGGTGTACTCGCCTTTGCGACCGTGCCACGTGTCGATGCCGGTTTTGTCCCCATAGCTAATCTTCAACCAGCCGTAGAACAGGCCGCGATGGTGTGGGAACATTTTGGTCTTATCGGCGGACAAGTAGGCCGTACTCGTGATGAGTGACTTGCCATCCGTCGGGTCGAAAACGCCGTGGTACGGCTTGAAGGTGAGTTCGTGCGTGTCCTTGGTGGTGCCATCGCGCGGCTTGTTGATGTAGCGTAACACCGGGCGTTGGTCGAACAGCAAATCGACGTACTCGCCGGGGGTTTCCTTGAACTGGAACGCCAGCGGTGCTTTCACGTAGTTCAGCGTCGTAGGGCGAAGCTTCAACGTTTCCCCGGCGTGTAATTTCGGCAACACGAACGTTAGTCGTTTGCCCCGGACTGGGTCAGTCAGCAGCCACCCTTCCCCGATCTGAGCAGGGATGTGCATTCCATCCGGGAGCGTGATGCTGTTGATGCCGGCATCAAAGCCCGCAGGCAATGGTGCGGAGATCACGACGTTGGTGAGCGTCGTGGCGCCGCCCGTGACTTCCAGCACTGGCGGTGCGGCTGTGGCAGTTAAAGGAAAGAGTAGGAGCAGCAGAGCGAGGCAGCGTTTCATGGGGAAACTTCCTGAGTGGGGAGTGTGATGTAAAGCCCACGGACGATCGTCCGTGGGCTTTCGTGGGCTTTCTGGCTATTTTTTGCTGAACACAAACTTGCTGGGGTTGCCGCTGCCCAGCGCGCCGCCGTTGGGGCGATACAGTACCACTTCTTCGATCTTTTTGGCCAATTCAAAATCCTTGTCGGTGATCCCGCCCGCGTCGTGGGTCTGGAGTTTCACCCACAGTTTGCCCCAGGTGATGGCGAGGTCGGGGTGGTGCCACGCTGCTTCCGCGAGGTAGCCGATGGCGTTCACGGCCATGAGGGTTTGCGGCCAACCGTCGGTGTTGAACTTCCGTCGAATCCAGCCGTCTTCGAGATACCATTCACTTAAGCCGTGTTCGAGCAACTTCGCGGTGATTTCGGCATCGGTGTAGGTTTTCTTGGCATCGGCCATCGCGGAACCTCCCGGTCGGAGGAAGGGGTTGTACGCACGGAACGCCGTCATCTTAAGCAACAATCCCCCGCCGGATAATAGCCTGCCCAAGAAAGTCGGGGTATAACTCACTCCAATTCTACACGAAAACGTCAGGGTGCTTCGCTCATGTCCAACCGGGATCGACTCCGCGAACTGTTCCTGGAACGGGCGGTTCAGTTCGGTGATTTCACGCTGGCATCGGGGCTGAAAAGCCGTTACTACATCAATTCCAAGAAAGTGCTGTTCCACGCCGAAGCAATCACGCTGCTGGGCGAATTGCTGAACGAGGCCACGCACGACCTGAAAATGGATGCGATCGGCGGCCTGGAAGTCGGGGCGATTCCGCTGGCGGCGGCGGCGCTGGTGGCGTGCCATCGGAGTGGCCGGGTTGTCGAGGGGTTCTTCGTCCGCAAGCAGGCCAAGAGCCACGGCAGCCAAGAACTGGTTGAAGGCCAAGTGAAGGCGGGCGACAAAGTCGTTGTGATTGATGACGTGCTCACTACCGGCGGTAGCGTCGTGCAAGCGATCCACGCCGTGGAAGCGTTGGGGGCCACGGTGGTGCGGGTGATTTGTATTTGCGATCGGCTTCAAGGTGCGCGGGAAGCGTTGACGGGGTATGACTTTCGACCGCTGTTCACGATCCAAGATTTCGGCATTCAGCCCGCGAATTGACGATGACCTTTAGTCCAAGGACCGCCCATGAACCCGCTCTTCGCCACAGCGACCACATTTTCGCTTTCGTTCTCACTCGAACACCTCGGGACGGGGTTGATCTCCGCTGCGGCGTTTGGATTACTCGGGATCTTGCTTTTGATGCTAGGATATAAAGTGTTCGAGTGGATCACGCCGAACCTGGATGTCGAGAAGAAACTGCAAGAAGGTAGTGTGGCCGTCGCCGTTGTGGTCGGATCATTACTGTTGGCAATTGCGATCGTCGTGGCTGCAGCCATCGTGGGATAATCATGAAGAGCAAAAGTCGGAACATCACGTTCGTGTTACTCGGCACTGCCATGATGTGCAGTTGCTGTTGCTGTTTGCTCCCGGCCCCGCAGGACGACGAGCCGGAACCAACCCCGGCACCAATCGACTCCGACAGTAACTCGTTTGGTGCGGATGCCATTGCATCCGACACGCCGAACACGACGCAGACGGCGGACAGCACGACGCAGCAGTCCACGCACCGGCGGTCCTACGTGCCGTTATTCCTGCCGCTGTTCTTTGGCGGCGGTGGCGGGTATGGTGGCCGACCCGGCTACGGTGGCGGTGCCCCGGTGCAGGGTGGTTCGTCTGGAGTTTCGCGCGGTGGCTTCGGGGGAACAGGTACGGCGATTTCGGGTGGCAGCGGCAGTAGCAGTGCATCATGAAACACCTGACGATTGTGGTGAAGCCCTTTCGCGCCGAAGCGGTGTTGCAAGTCATCGCCGAAGTCGGTGTCGAGTTGTGTGTTGTGCGCGAGGCGAAGGGCTACGGTCGCCAGAAAGGGTATCTCGATAAGTACCGTGGCGGCGATTTCAGTATGGCCTACCTGCCGAAGGTCGAGATCACCGTCTGGGTGACCGCAGATCGTTACGAAGCACTCGCGGACCGTGTCACCAAAGCCGCCCGCACCGGACGCATCGGCGATGGCAAAGTGTTCGTGGTCCCGACCGCCTGGGAAGCGATCGAGATTTAATCCCCGTTCGGCTTGGCCACTTCGCTCACCGTGGCTCCCACTTCATTCGGTGTCGCATCGGATATGTCCACACGCTCCACGGCCAGATGCTTGGACTCGACGGTGGTGAACTTCCGGCGAATCATTGGTGCGGGAGTTGTGAACGTCACTTTCCCACTAGAATTGGCGGCGTTTTCCCCGGTGAACGTGAACCACTCCGCCTCGGAGTAGTTTTTCGTCAGTTGCATGTCATCGGCGGGGATCAGTTCCATCCAGGTGGCACGGGGCGGGAAGTTCGCGTACCAGTTCGTTCGCGCGGCGTTCCAGGTTAACATTCGGTTCAGCGAAGCAGGGTCCGCACCGAGGACAGTAACGAACGGCAGCGTGTCGTCGTAAGCCGCGAACAGGCACCGCCGTGCGGTGACATCGACGGGAACCCAGCCCAGCGGCTTAGCACCCAAAGCCGTCCGGCCCGCGTTGAGGTTGAAGAACGACCCGCCGAGCAACGCCGTGACTTGTTCCAACTGCACCCGCACGATCGCGGACGGCATGGGGACGCGACTGGGTGGATCAATGTCAACGACCGACCCGGCCAGCGCCAGAATCGAATTGGTGATGTTCAAGTCGAACGGCCGCGCCGTGGGCACCCAGATGCCGCGCCCGGTGCCTCGGATCAGCGATTGCTCAATTTTGACGACAGGCGGTGCGGCGTTGTCCGTGCGCATCTCGCCATCGGCATCAGTTAACAGAATCGCCGTGAGGACTTCGCCTTCCTTCTCTTCGAGTGTCACCGTGCAATTCTTCAACGTGCATTCCCGCCCCGCGACGATCGAGACGACCGACAGGGATTTGAAATTCTCTGATCGCCCCTTGCGGGGCCGCAGGCGAATCTCCAGCGAATCGAGCGTGAGTTGTCCTTCAATCAGCCGGAACAAACACGCATCGAGCTTGTTGTTGTCTTTCGCCGCGATCAGAATCGGCGTCGAACCGGGGTACGGTTTAATCGTGAGTCGTAACTTCGCTCGGTCGATCGTCGTTTGCGGCACTTCCAGTTGGCCATCGTGCCGGATCTGAATCACGTCGTCGGCTTTTGCCTCCGCGATGGCGGCATCGAGCGTGAGGTACGTGCTTCGCGGTAAATCGGCCCTGAGTTCGGCGGGGGCGTTCGGGTAGACGATTTTCACCCGCTGTTCGGTCGCCGACTCAGGGCGAGGCGGCGGCCAGGGGTCGTAGATTTTAGCGTCCGAACGGGGCAGGTCTTTCACGCCCAGAATCACGACATCGCTCCGGGCGATTCGGACCGCCCGCAAGGTGGTCTTCAGCCGGAACGCTTCCCAGGGTTTGGCGCCACCGAGTGCCAAAGTCGGGTCCGTTGCCGCCCAGGGTGCGGTGCGCAACTCGACGGCGGTCGCGTCGCTCACGGGGTTCGGGGTCCAGTCTCGTTTGCACTCGTCGAAGGTGTAACTCCGGGTCGGCGTCGAAAACGGATCGACGCGGTAGTAGACGTTGGGTTCCTCAATCCGCCCGCGGAACCGGGCATCGTCCGGCTTGTCGATCGTCATCCGCAAGACGGACGCCCGGCGTTCGGGTTGCCCGGCCATCATCTCCAACGCGGGGTCCGGTGCCGGCGTGCCGAACACACAATAACCCGCCGAAACGAGCCAGCGGGCGTTCGCTTCGGCTTCGATGACGGCACCCTTCTCCATCAAAAACGTGCAACTTCGCAACGTGAGTTCGGAGGAAGTCTCACTCTCTTCCGGGTCACCCCGCAGCGCGAACACCGCCGGGTGGGGCGTGAACGCACACTCCTGAACATCGACGTTGATGCGCCCGCTCAGTTGAACGGCGACCCCACGCCGGAGGCCGAAGTACGTGTTCCTCACGCTCACCAGATTCGCCGTTTCGCGGTTGCTGTGAACGACTGACAACCCGATGACATCCGTGGTTTGAAGGTCTCGATCCGCGTCGAACCGACACTCCAGCAGTTCCAGTTTGCCCACGTCCGACACCACTAACCCCGCGAACCGTTCCGGGCGGTCTTCGTTGAACGGCCCCTCCGCGATTTCAAACTGCACGCCGCGAAACACCAACGACTCCATTTTTGCAAACGTCAACGACGCGGCCCGACTGGTACCCGGCGCCAGCGGATCGACTGCCACGGCGGCAAGCCGGATGATCGGCGGCCCGGCCCGTGTGTCCACGCCATTGGGCTTCGGTTCGATCAACAACTTCTTCGATTGCACGACCAACCCGGCAGACAGCCGCGTGAAGTCGTAGCGGTGCCCCGGCTCCAACTGAATTTCCACGACGCTTGGGGTTTTGAGCGCGGCGACGAACTGTTCGAGCGTGTTCGCCACGGCAACGGTTTGTTCAACTTGTTGCGGCGGCGGAATCGGCAGGGAGCCTTCCACAACGGGTGGTGACGACTTGACCAACCCCACGTTCGTATCGAACATTTTCGGAACGATCGGGTTCGACGATTTCGTGTTCGACAAGCTGATCGCAATCACCACCGCCGCGACGAGCACTGCAATTCCCGCGACGAGGACGACGGAGATTTTCGGCGGTTGGGGCAGTAGTTGCACCGACGAGCTATCGGCGGGCAACGCACTCGGGTCTTGGAGCATCGTTTCCGGCGACAAGTTCAGTAGTCGTGCCATCGCGGTGAGGACGGCAATCAGTTCGGTCGGCGACTGGTACCGCCGGTTCGCGTCCTTGGCCATCATCTTGGCCAAGATGATGGCGAGTTCGTCCGGGATTTGCGGGTTCAGCACTCGTGGGTCGAGGACGGGTTCGTTCTGGTGGGCGTTCAGTTTTTTCGCCGCCGTGCCTTCGGGGACGGGTGGCCGCCCCGTTAGCGCGTGGTAGAACGCACACCCCAGGCTGTAAATGTCGCTGCGAATGTCCACCCGGCGTGGGTCGATGGCCTGTTCGGGCGAAATGTAATCGAACGTGCCCAATGTCACCCCGGATTGGGTCAAACCGCCGTTGACGCTTTGCGACAGGTTCCGCGCCAAGCCCATATCGACGATCTTCGCCTTGCCATCGGTGGTCACAACGATGTTGCTTGGCTTGATGTCGCGGTGAATGACACCGCGTGTCACGGCGTGCGCCAACCCCGCCGCGACTTGCAGCATGTACCGCACGCACTCCGCCGGTGGGATCGTGCCGCGACGTTCGATCAGCGTGCGCAGGTTTTCGCCGTCCACGAACTCGAACGCGATGAAGTGCAAGCCTTGGTCTTCGCCGATCGAAAACACGCGGGCGATGTTGTCGTGGTCGAGCAACGCCCCGGCACGGGCTTCCTGCTTGAACCGCGTGACACTATCGGGATCGCGGGCCATGCGCGGCGGGAGAATCTTCAGCGCCACGATCCGGTTCAGTTCCAGATCGCGGGCCTTCAACACCGCCCCCATGCCACCCACGCCGACCGACCCCAACAGTTCGTAGTGCCCCAAAATACTGCCGATCGCCAACCCGATACTGGGGTCCGAAGGCGATCCTTGGCGATTGGGCGTAATGATGGTCGGTGCGTCGTCCGGATTGCTTCCCGCTCCGTCCAACGAAGCGGGCAACAACGGCACAAAATCAGACGAACCCGCCGAAGTCGGCATCCCACCAACCCCTCCGCAGAACGCGGCCACGATATGACGCACCTAGACTATAGAGTGAACGAGGGGGGCGTGTCAATTGGTCGGCGTGGGCAAAGGTGGGTCTGGCCAATTTTTCTGCCATCTTGGTTTGCGGCCCTGAAAGGGACGTTCTGTCAGCCCAGGGCCATGCCCTGGGAACGAGGGACGGGACGGCTCTGCGTGTGGCCATCGTCGGGAATGAACGGTCGAGACAGGTCGAAAAACCGGATTGTTGCCCGGTCCCCAGCCCGGTCCCCAGCCCGGTCCCCAGGGCATGGCCCTGGGCTGACAGAACGTCCCTTTCAGGGCCGCAAACGCGATGAAGACAGCGTGCTGAATTATACCAGGCCCGATCGAAGTGAGTCAGGATTTCGGCCTTGGGTGTACCCCCTACGGTTGCGGCGGTTTTACAGGGGCATTCTTCGTGGGCACCGGGGGTTCCTTCTTCTCGTGCCGCAATCGTTCTTCCAGTTGCAGTTTGCGGGTCGCTGCATCGCTGATGTGACTTTCGATTCCTAACAGTTGCTGCATGAGGTCGAGGTTCGCCTTTGTCTTGGCATGGTCGCGCTTCACGCGATCGTTCTGGAGTTTCGTCAACTCCTGTGTCAATTTGTTGTTCTCCGCAAGGGACTCCTCCAGCATTGCAGTCCGTTCGTTGAGTTCCTTCAACAACTCAGCTGCCTCTTTCTGGTGTTCGACTGAATTCACGGCTAGCCAGCCGATGCCTTTGTAGTCTTCCTCCGGAATCACCTCACCACCAGCACGACTGATAAACTTCGCGGCTACCGCTGCCGCTACGCCACCCGCAAAGCATCGCGCCGAACCATCACCGAACGCGGCTTGAAACGTATTGGCAAATGGCCCGCGGAGTTCGATCGGTTTTCCCCAATCGAACGTCATGTCATCGGGCTTTGCCCATTCGATTGCCTTGTTTGTCTCGACGAGGACGACCGTATTCGACATACCGTCCGCGATGTCCGTAAACTTGATCTTCTCGCCCGGTTCGTGAGCCGTCCTTTTGCCAGTGGGTCGCTGAAAAAATGTCATCGGGTATTTTGTGTTCCTCGGTTCATGGCCATTCGTGAAGAGTTTCACCACGGTTTCGGATGCCTTCTTGTTGTGCGCGCTATCCCAAGCTTCGTCGAGTTTGAACTGTTTGAATAGCTCCTCTTGCTCGATGAACGGAAGGATCACCACACGCCAACTGAGCAACGGTTTCCCGTCTTTATCGACCACATCGGCGGGGAGATAACCGTATGTGTCGTGATAATGATGAAAGGCAAGCGAGATCCGTCTGAGTTGGGCAATTGACTTGGCCCGTTGCTTTGAATCCGCGATCAGTGGCTTCTCTACAGGCTGCTCCGCCTTCTTCGCAACAACGGGTACTTCTTTCTTCGCAGGTGTGTCGTCGGATCGTGGCGATGCGGACACGCCCACGACCGTGACCATCCCTGTGAGGCCGATGACCCCGGCGGCGATCGTGGCGGTGAGTTTGAGTTTTGCGATTTGCATGGCGGACAGAACTCCGTGTGAAAGGGCCGCAACCGTTGGCGAAATGGCTCCGCCGGTTGCGGTCGATGTTGTCATCCGAATCAGCGTACTCGTCGCTTGGAGCGGCAAGGTTGTGACAGTAATGGCTGCCGACGCGATGCCGTGCCGCAGCAGCTTTGCCTTCAACTGTTCTCGGCCCCGGACCAGCCGACCGGAGACGCTGCCGACCGGCCAACCGAGTCGCTTGGCCGCTTCGGTATGCGTTAACCCTTCGAGATCGCAGAGCAATAGCGGTAACCGATACCGATCCGGCAACGACGCGAGTTCGGCATGGATCAGTTGCGATGTGTCGGGGCAAGAACTCTCCGCTTGACGCGATGGCGGTTCCTCGACCAGTGGATTCGTGCGCCGGGTCTGCCGCGATTTCAGCGCCGCGTGATACCCCACCCGATGCAGCCACCCGGCCAGGTTTTCCCGAACGCTCATCGCCTTCTTGGCCAGCGAAAGAAAGGTCGCCTGAAACGCATCTTCTGCCGCGTGGTGATCGCTCGCCGTGTGTCGGCAGACGGTCCACACGACATCGGCATACCGCCGCACCAGCAGTTCAAACGCCGCCTCATCGTGGTGTTCCCCGAACCGCCGGAGCAGCACGGCATCGGGAACACCATCGTCACGAGCAAACAGGAAACTCAACGAAGGCCGACTCATTACCAGACATGATCCGCGAACCGCCTAAACGCATACAGCGAAATGCAAAAAACTTCCGCCACGAACCGGCATTCAGTCCGGCAACAATCACTGCGGGGTTTGCCGATCGACGGCGGCTTGGAAGATTCTCGTGACCAATTCGCCGTGTGTAATCCCGAGTAGGTTGGCCATGATGACGAGGTCGCTCGACTCGGGGTTCAAGCCGGGTAGGGGGTTAATCTCCAGGAAGTACGGCACCCCATCGCGGATGCGGAAGTCGATCCGGGCCACGTCGCGGCACCCCAGCACGTCGAAGACCGTCAGCGCCGCCGCTTCGATCTCGCGGGTGAGGTCGCGCGGCAACTTTGCCGGGCATTCGTAGTCGATGAGCTTCACGAACTCGCGCTTCACTTCCAGCGAGTAGACGAAGTGTTCGACCGGCGTCTTCAAACTGATTCGCATGATGCCGAAGATTTGTGGCGGGTCGTTGCCGATGATCCCGACCGTGACTTCCTCGCCGCTGATGAACTCTTCCACGAGAACCGCTTGCCCGTAATTGTCCCAGAGGTGCGCGACG
Source organism: Fimbriiglobus sp. (assembly GCA_043785105.1). GTDB lineage: Bacteria > Planctomycetota > Planctomycetia > Gemmatales > Gemmataceae > Fimbriiglobus. Next base: position 54,031 of record JAYVXO010000216.1, on the reverse strand, counting down.
GTGGGGCCGAAGTCTTCGGGCGTCTCAATTAAACAGCGATTGCGAATGCCTTTACTCGACCCCTCGAAAACCGGCTTGGCGATGATCGGCAACCGCAACCCGGACTCGGCCAGCATCGGCGGGAACTCGTGGAAGTCGCCGTCGTACTTCGTCCGGGGTGGGGCCAAGCTCATCCCCAACGGCACCACCACGCCTGCTTCGGTGACGAGGTGCCGTGTCAGGTCTTTCTCCAACGCCACGCTCATCGCCAACGGATCGGACCCGGTGTACGGGATGCCCAGCATTTCGCAGACGGCTGGCACTCTTGCCTCTCGGGAACGACTGGTGCCAATCCCTTCAGCAAAGTTGAACACGAAGTCCGGCGGATCGCGCAGCAGTGCTTCCAACAACGGCTTGCCGTCGCCCATTTCAACGACTTCGTGCCCCAACCCACGCAACACGTCGCCGATCGCGCGGATGGTCACCGGCGAATCAAACTCCTCGTGGAGATCGTCGGGCGTGCCAAGCGGCAGCGGTTCGTCGGGTTTCAAGTCGAAGGCGATGCCGATCTTCATGGTGCAATCTCGAATCGAATCCGGCTGGTTAAAAAAGACAGCATGGCATCAACTTAAGCGGGGAGAAGCCTCTTCCTTCCCCCCGCTTGCGGGGGGACTGAGGGGGGTTGTAGACTGCCTGCCGTCACGGCAACCGTCCTGCGTCGGGTGGCAGTCTCAACCCCACCCCGGCCCTCCCCGCATGCGGGGAGGGAGCAAGAATCTTCAGGTGTTCACAAAAAAAGGGCAGGCACTCGTGCCTGCCCCGTTGGGTTCGTTGTATCAACTGCTCACTCAGTGTGCGGCGGCATGGCCGTTGCCATTGCCATTGGCGTGACTGGTTTGCATCGGCAGCGGAATGATCCGGCGAGGCGGCGCCGTATCATGGGTTTCTTCCGCTTCGCTGCCGCACCCGGTTTCCGCAAGCACGATCTTGCGGCGGCGGGCCATGCGGTCGTTGCCTTCGGGCACCAGCGACGTTTTGTCGCCTTGTAACAACCCGGAGACGCCACGGGTTGCCGTCGGTGCGCCGCTGGAACTCGGTTTGTCTTCCGCTTGGTAGCGGACGAGCATTCCTTCGTAGTTCCGCAGGATCGCGGCATCGTCGGACATCGACACCAAGTAGTTCGGCATCAGTGGAATCTTGCCGCCGCCGTGCGGGCTGTCCACGACATACGTTGGGATGCCGATCCCGGACGTGTGACCACGAAGCCCTTCCATGATCTCCATGCCCTTCCAGATGCTGGTGCGGAAATGGCCCGCGCCGGTCACCGGGTCGCAGTGGAACAGGTAGTACGGCCGGACCTTGATGCGGAGCAGCCCGCGAATCAGGTTCCGCATCGTGCCGAGGTTGTCGTTGACGCCCTTCAACAACACGGAGTGATTGTTAATCATCATGCCGTGGCGGAGCAGCGACTTGCAAACGCGGTGGGCTTCTGGGGTCACTTCACGCGGGTGGTTGAAGTGGGTCTGGATATAGACCTTCTCCGCCGCCGCCAACGTGTCGAGCAGTTCGTTGTCGTACAGCCGCATCGGCAACGTCACCGGGACGCGGGTGCCAACCCGGATGACATCAACGTGGTCGATCTCTTTCAAGTTCTGCAGGTAGTACTTCAACTTGGGCAACGGCAACGTGAGCGGGTCGCCGCCCGAGATGATGACATCGTGAATCGACTTGTTCTTGCGGACGTAGTCGATCATGCGTTCGTCGTTACTGCTAACGCCTTCCCACCCACCCCGAGTGAGGGTCGCGCGTTTGCGAGTGCAGTAGCGGCAATACATGGTGCAGTTTGGCGTGGTCACCATCAGAACCCGGTCCGGGTAGCGGTGTGTTAGCCCTGGGACAGGCGAGTCTTTATCTTCTTCGAGCGGGTCGTCGAATTCAAACACCGACTCCGCTTCGAGGGGCGACGGCACGGACTGCAACCGAATGGGGTCGGTCGGGTCTTCGGTGTTAATGAGCGAGAAGTAGTAGGGTGGAATCGCGAGTTTGTAATCGGATTCCAACCGCCCGATCGCTTCGAGTTCGTCGTCCGAAAACGCGATGAGGGTGCGCAGTTGGCGGACGGAGCGAAGCGAGTTCTGAGTTTGCCAGCGCCAGTCGTCCCACAAGTCTTGGGGGGTGTCCTTCCAAATGGGGTGCCGGCGCGGCTGACTCGGGGGTTCTTCGTCCTCGTACCCGCTGGCGGCCGGTGCGGCCGTCTGGGTGGGCAGCGGGTCGGGCACGTCAGACTCGAACATAAAAGAGGTGACCTCGGGGATCCACAACGCTCAGGGGACCGATGACGCCAACGATCTCGACCCGAGACAATGCACGGTGCTGGATTACAGCATCGTACTCTGTGGTATTAAAGACGAATCCTAACGCACTGTTTGTGAAAAACAAGTTGCATGTAACCGTTGCGCGCGGAATGTTGAGTATTTTCCGCGCCAACGTCGTTACCACCCGAACTTGCTTGCCGCAATCAACCGTTGAGACGCACCGCAGAAGCCGCCCCAACCCGTCACGATTTTACAAGCCGAGTCAACTCGCAGAACTGACGCGAAGTGATACCGTCGCCATCGAGCGCGTCAAGAGCATGTTGTCAAACAACTGGGCCGTGCCTGGATTCAGTCCACCGGCTTCGTTTTTGGATCGCACCATTCTAACGTGGCGCAAGCGGCTGCGGCACATTGAACCACAGCCGCACAACGAGAGACGATTCGCCAAAATGTGACGCGGCGCATCAACGAGCCTGTCAATGCAGCATGAACTCGTTGCGGAACAGAGTGACCGTCGATGCTTACGCCATCCGCTTCTTTAGTTCCGTATCGACGGCAGAGAGGTACTCTTCGGTCGTGAGGTACGGCATCGTGTCGCTGATAAGTAGCGACAGGTCTTTCGTCATCTTGCCGGACTCGACGACATCGACGCAGACCTTTTCCAGCGTCTCCGCGAACGTCACCACGTCCGGCGTGCCGTCCATTTTGCCGCGATAGATCAGGCCACGGGTCCACGCATAAATCGACGCGATCGGGTTGGTCGATGTCGGCTTGCCTTGTTGGTGCATCCGGTAGTGGCGGGTGACGGTGCCGTGGGCGGCCTCGGCTTCTACGGTCTTGCCGTCGGGACTCATCAACACGGAGGTCATCAGCCCGAGTGAGCCGTACCCCTGCGCCACCGTGTCCGATTGCACGTCGCCGTCGTAGTTCTTGCACGCCCACAAGTAGCCGCCGCTCCACTTCATGTTGCTGGCCACCATGTCGTCGATGAGGCGGTGTTCGTAAGTCAGCTTCTTGGCGTCAAACTTGTCCTTGAACTCCGTGTCGAAGATCTCTTGAAACAGGTTCTTGAAGCGTCCGTCGTAGATTTTGAGAATGGTGTTTTTCGTCGAGAGGTAGACCGGGAAGTCCCGCCCGATGCCGTAGTTAAAGCACGCCCGCGCGAAGCCGCGAATGGAATCGTCGAGGTTGTACATCGCCAATGTCACGCCCGCGCTGGGGGCTTTGAAGACTTCTTTTTCGACCGACGGCCCGCCGTCACTCGGGGTGTAAATCAACTTCACCGTGCCCGGACCGGGGAACAGAATTTCGCTCGCCTTGTACTGGTCGCCGAAACCGTGCCGGGCCACCACGACGGGCTTGTCCCAGTGCTTCACGAGTCGCGGGACGTTCGCGCAGATGATCGGTTCGCGGAAAATTGTGCCATCGAGAATGTTGCGAATCGTGCCATTGGGCGAGGGGTACATTCGCTTCAAGCCGAACTCTTTGACGCGCGCCTCGTCCGGTGTGATCGTCGCACACTTCACCGCCACGCCATACTGTTTCGTGGCCTTAGCCGAATCGAACGTCACCTGATCGTCCGTGGCGTCCCGGTGTTCGATGCCGAGGTCGAAGTACTTCAGGTCCACATCAAGGTACGGCAGTATCAACTTCTCACGGATGTTCTGCCAGATGATCCGCGTCATCTCGTCGCCGTCCATCTCGACAATCGGGTTCTTCACTTTGATCTTGGCCACGGGTAGGCTCCGGTAGTCGGTGCAAGGAAAGCAGATAGTTTACGGTTGGGAGAAAAGGTGAACAGAAGTGATTCAGGATGGATCAGCGAATGTGACGGGACTAACGACGACAATATCTGGGTTTCGATTCTGACAACGACTCAGCGGCAGCATTTTCATCATGGAGCGTTGGATTAGTCCGGCGTTGCCAGAGTTGCATCATTGGAGCGAAAATTGAAAACTCAGGGGTAAAATCTCGCCCAGGTCTTGCAAGCATTAGATTGTATTAGTTTATTTATTGCGATGCTATAGCGTAACCAGCGGAGATCGGATCGTTCGTCCTATAAAAACCCTGCCTGTTACCAGTTCAACGAGAAGGATATCCGGTGCGTATCAAATATCCAACCTCATTGTCATTTGTGCTGCTCATTTTTACGATTGGCAATGCCCAAAATAATCCTCCTGAACTCCCTGGTTTATCTGCTCTTTCCGGTCACAGTTGTCACGTTTCTTCTGTGGCATTCTCGAAAGATGGCAATCTGGCTATTTCATCAGACATGATCGGAAACATCGTTGTATGGGAGGTGAAGAACGAACTAAAACGGAAGACGTTTCGAGCCACCAGTGGCCCAGGTGTCGAAAAGTGGGTATGGTCTGTGGCAATTTCGCCGGATGGAAAGATTCTTGCCGCAGGTAGCGATGACAAGACAGTGTGGTTGTGGGAAATTCAGTCTGGTAAGCTCTTGCGTCGTGTGAGGGGTCATGAAGAACGTGTGGATCACGTATTCTTCACTCCTGACAGCAAGAAAGGCGTTTCCATCGACCGTTATGGCACGTGCCTCGTATGGGATGCTGAAGGGGATGCGGAGCCTAAAAAATTTCAGACTGGTGCAAGGGGAGTCTCTACTCTGTCTCCTGACGGCAAGTTGCTCTGCTTTTCCAATGGCAATGATACGATTGTAGCTGATTTAGCGAACGGAAACAAACTCTTTATGCTGGGCAAGTATTGTTCAGACGTAGCTTTTTCACCAGATGGCAAAAAGATCGCCAAGTGCGACTCCTCATCGGACGTAGAACTTTGGGACAATAATACGAGCAAAAAAACTCTGGACTGCAAAAGGTCACAACAACAAAATCAAACGTGTTATTTTCACACCCGATGGCAAGCGTATTCTATCTATGGACGGCGTGAGGCTCCACATCTGGGATACGGAAACCGGAGACGAAATCGGACGATTCCAGATCGGTGGTAAAACAGTTGCGACCTGTATCGCATGTGCGCCGGATGGGAAGATCATCTTAATAGGTGATCGTCTGGGCGGCCTGACGTTGCACAATTTGCCTAAATAACCTCTGGTGGGGGACGCCAGCTACAGCGTCCCGCCAGAATATATGACAACTTACTGAAGGCTTGTCCGCGTCAGTTGCACAAGTTGATTGACCGTATCGACAACAAGACCGAACTTCACTACCTCGTGCCTCCAAGTCAATTTCATCTGTTCTCAAAGCCTTTTAGCATAGCGGAGCCTCCTCATCGCGGACCCCATCGTCCATTTATCCACGAACAACTCATAATCGCCATCGTAACGTGAGCGTGGTGCCGGTTTGACGGGCTGGGGGAATTTGAAGATAGAATTCCACTGGCGATGAGTTCGCCGTGAAGCTTTTCGTAGAGACTGATTTTGCTCATAGCGGGGTACATGCGATGTCCCCATGAGCCTTGAATTAGCCATTCACCCTTTTGACGCTTCACTGTAGTTGGACGAAGAATTTTTGAACTCATTACTGCACATTTAACGGCTTTTTTTATACGGCGAATTTGCATGCGTCAGTATATTATCAGAATTTATAGTATGAGTCAAACTAAGTAGCCACGAAACGACAGGAGGTCGCAATAGCTTCGCATATGCGTCTTCTGAACTTGGAAAACGCCGTTGATGAGGACGCTACTGAACTGAAAGGTGTTTGGGTCTGTGACCGCAAGGATCGAATGATTTCATCGCGGGTAGAGTCGCCTGATTCGTATTAGACTTCTGACCATTACCCGAGTCAAGGCCACGCATCCTGATGAGTGGGGTTTGGGGCTTGCTCATTTTCATCGGGAATGTGTTGTTGATCGTTTGGGAACCTGCTCTACTGATTGCACACGACACTTGCTTGCTTCCGGTTGAGGTGGCCCGATGGCTGTTCTTGAAATCCAGTGCCCGCATTGTCGGGCGAAGTTTCACTTGCCGCCGGATCAGGCGGGCAAAGTCGTTCGGTGCGGGGCGTGTCAGCAGGTGTTCACCACACCCGTGCAGGCAGTGGCGCCAATCCAGACGGCGCGTGCGATTCCGGCGGCCCAGGTTGCGCCGCGAATTCGGATGAAGGTTACGGAAGCGGAAGTTGTTCCGACCCCCGAGAAGCGATCATCCCGTCGAGATGATGATGATGACGACTACGATGCGCCACGGCCAAAATCGAAGCCCATGAAGCAGGACCAGGTTGCGAAGTTCCCGCTCATCCCTGTGCTGGCGGGGGTGGGCGGTTTGGTTGCGGTTTTAGTCATCGTGGGTGTGGTGTTGATGACCCGGTCTTCCAGTACATCGGATGTTGCGAAGAGTTCATCGCCCCCTGTTGTTCCACAATTGGTCAGCACGCTGCCCCAAGTGATGTCGGACGCTACCAAGCCAATTATCCCGCCACCCACTTCACCGGCACCCACGCAATCACCACCAGCAGCGAAGAATGATTTATCCCCCAATGATGCGATTCAAGCCGTGAAGAATTCTACCGTTTATATCCGCACGAAATCGGGCAACTCGTTGGGCATGGGCAGCGGGTTTTTCGCGGGGCCAGCGGGGTACGTCGTGACCAACTCGCACGTCATCGGCTTCGGCCCGGATCGGTACCGGAAGCCGCAGAAAATCGAAGTCGTGGTGAACAGCGGGGAGAATAACCAACAAGTCTACAACGCCCGCATCGTCGGCGTGAACGTGGACGAAGACCTTGCGTTGTTGTGGGTCAACCAAAAGGACCACCAGAGTGTGTTGCCACGCCCGTTGAACTTTGCCCGATCCGCGGATTTAACCGAGACGCAAGAAGTGCTGATTTTCGGCTTCCCACTGGGCGAACAACTCGGGTTGAACATCTCCGTGAATAAAAGCACGGTGTCCAGCTTGCGGAAGGAAAAGGGCGTCGTGGAAATGGTGCAAGTGGCCGGCGGCATGACGAACGGCAACTCCGGTGGCCCGGTGACCAACACCAAAGGCGAAGTCATCGGCGTGAGCGTGGCGATCATTCGGGACACGCCGATCAACTTCGCCATCCCCTCGGACAAGACCTCCGCGTTCGTGCAAAAGCAGATTAGCTCGCATGGCATCTTTGAATTGGGCAAGTTCGCCACACAATTCGCACTGCCAAAACCCTGATTCTGGGTACGGTGAATTCTTTGCCGCCGAATTGCGAATACAACAGCTAGGTCAATCAGTGCCCCTGTGATCCACCACTGTAGATGAGCCGCATGACCGACTCTGACTTGCGTTGCCCGCGCTGCGGCAAACCCCTTCGCCCCGCAACCGATACCACAGCCCCGGCGGGGTGGTGCGATCACTGCCAAGCGTCGGGGGTTGAACTGTTTCCGGAAGCCGCTGTCGCCACGCTTCTCCCGGACCTGACGTTCGAGAATCCCCCAAAAGCTGATTCGGCTCCGGTGCCACCCGCGTTGGGTATTGAGACTTGGTTCGAGGCCAAGACACCACCGTGGGAGAAACCGGCACAGGTTCCAACGGCACTCCCGACCGCAAACGCGATCGGCGAACCTGTGATTGAACTTGTCGAATCCCCCGTGCCGGTCGTCGAAGAATTGGAAATTATGGAAACGCCGCCGAACCTGCCCGTACCGACCCCACGCCCGATTGACCCGAAGCCGCCCGTGGTTGCGAACATCCCGGTCGTGCAACCGAAACCAAAACTCAGCCTCAGCCATTTGCCCGAAGCGAAGACGTTGAAAACGCAAACCGTCTTTCGCGCCCCACATGAACTCCCCGACCCCATCCGCCCTAAGCCGCGCATCGCGCTCGCCATGTTCGTTGTCGTGGGGAGTATTCTCGCGTTCATCCTGGGCATGACCGTGGTCGTGTTTGCGCTGGTGTACGGCTTCAGCAAAGTGAACCGCCCAAAGGCAGCCCTGGTGACCACGACGCAGTCGAAATCTTTCCTAGGGTAATCATCGCTTCGCTTCAAAACCGTGGGCGAATTGAGGGACTTCTTGCCGAATCGAAACCCGGTATTCCGAGCTGGTGAACAAATTTCCCATCGGCTCTCGTGACGATCAGTTTCGCTGAACCTATACGCCGGGTGTAACTAAATTCTCTGTGGGTTTGAAGTCTTGAAATCCACCTCACCCCCAACCCCTCTCCGACGCGGAGAGGGGAGCCGGAGGCTTTTTGTGTTCCCCCTCTCCGCGTCGGGGAGGGGGCTAGGGGGTGGGGTTGCGGCTCCACCCCAAGAGAATTTAGCCGTACCCATACGCCAATTTTCCCAACCGATCGCTGAATAGTTGGACCTGAACCCCTCCTTTTGCCGACGATGTTAGCTCTGAGTGTGATTGGCGTGGTCGGCAGCTTGCCTTGACCGAAGGGGAAAACTCCCCGAAAGTAAACCATCACTCCTTTGCGACAATCTCCTGATGTGCCGGTGATCCCGGCTTGAGGATGCTTCCCGATGGCTAACTCTCTCGCTGCCCCACCCCCCGCACCGGCGTTCAGTTACGATGAAGTGCCCTACGAAAGCCACCCGTTTGCCCAAACGCACCCGAGCCGTCTGTTCACGATTGGCACGCTTTTCGGGATGCGTCCCACGCCGGTTCAGCGGTGCCGGGTACTGGAATTAGGCTGTGCCGCTGGTGGGAACTTGATCCCGATGGCGGAGTATTTGCCGGACAGCGAGTTCGTCGGCCTCGATCTGTCGGCCCGGCAGATTCAAGACGGCAACGAGATGGTGAAGGCGTTCGGGTTCAAGAACATCACGCTGAAGCACGCCAGCATCATGGACGTAAACGACTCCTACGGGATGTTCGATTACATCATCTGCCACGGCGTGTTCAGTTGGGTGCCGAACGACGTTCAGGAGAAAGTGCTGCAGATTTGCGCCAAGCAACTCACGCCGAACGGCATCGCGTACATCTCGTACAACACGTACCCCGGCTGGCACCTTCGCGGCATGATCCGCGACATGATGCGGTACCACTCCGAACGGTTCAACACCCCGCAACTTCGCACCCAACAAGCTCGCGCGTTGTTGGACTTCCTCGCCCAGTCCGTGCGGCAAGACGGCGGGGCGTACTCCGTGCTGTTGAAGACGGAACTCGAAACGCTGCGGCACCAAGCGGACCATTACCTGTACCACGAACACCTCGAAGAAGTGAACGCGCCGTTGTACTTCTACCAGTTTGCGAATCGGGCCAAGACCCACGGCTTGAAGTACCTCGGCGAAAGCCGCGTCGGCACGATGGTGACCGGGAACTTCGGGCCGGAAATCGAGAAAACGTTGCGGATGCTCGCTACGGACCAAATCCAGGCAGAGCAGTACATGGATTTCCTCCGCAACCGCATGTTCCGCGAAACGCTAATCTGCCTGGAGCGTGTGCAACCGAACTGGGCGGTCAACCCCGAAGCGCTGCGGGTGCTTCACGTTGCCAGTGCGGCGAAACCTGTCGATGCCGCCGGGCAACCGCTGGAAGTGGCGACGGTGAACAACGAAGATAACATCTCGTACAAGTCGCCGAACGGCATGAGCATGGCCACAACGCGACCGTTGTTGAAGGCGGCGATGCAAGTTCTCGGCAATAACTACCCCGCCACGATCCCCTTCGACGTGCTTCGCAAGCAAGCCCGCGAACTCATGGGCGGCGATACCGCCGATGCGAAGCTAGTCGCGGAAGATACGCAGGTGATTGCGATCGGGTTGTTGAATTGTTACATGGGTTCGGACTTGATCGAACTGCACGGGATGCCGATCAACTTCGTCAAGCAAATTAGCGCCACGCCAACGGCCACGCCGATGGCGCGGATGCAAGCGACGAAATCGGCCACGGTCACGAACCGGCGCCACGAAGTGGTCCGGCTCAATGACCTCGACCGGCACTTGGTTCCGTTGCTCGACGGCAAGCACGACAAAGCCGCGCTCGTCGAAAAGTTGACGGTTATTGCCCAGTCCGGGGCGCTCAACGTGCAACGCGATGGCCTGACGCTTTATGATGCGAATGAAATCCAACAAGCCCTGAACGCGATCATCGAACAAGCCATCGGCAACGTGGCCCGCATGGCATTGTTGGTGAGCTAAAACCATTAGCCCGCGAGTGGTGTGAACCACTCGCGGGCTTTTTCATGCCACGTCGATTTCAGCGGGGCGTAACTCGACGATCTCTTCTTGTTCGAGCAAAATTGGCACTTCTGGCGACGGTTTCGCGCCGAAGGGAATCACGGAGATGGCCCGAAAGACGTAGTCACACTCCGGGCACATGTGCATCATTCCGAGCGTTTCTTCCGAGACACCCAATCGAGTTCGACACCGCGAACAACTCCGGATTTCCGTGACCGACGCATCGACAACATCATCGTCGAAACGTAGGGCGTGGGGGTTCTTGTGAGCATCCATGTTGGTGTTCCTTGGGCAAGGGATAACCTTCCTGATCGGCAAATAATGCGCTATTTTAACACCACTTCATCACGATTCAAGCCACACAATAGCACTATTCGGAATCACCCCTTGGCCGTAAGATGCACACTGTCCCGACATTTCCACCAGGATGTAGAAAGCAGTTTCGCATGAGCCGGCGATTTGTGGAGCAACTCCGCGACGGGGACAACCTCGACGACGTTTATCTCGCAACCGACAAACAACTTCGCGCGAACCGCAACGGCAATCTGTACGTCCAGATTGAGTTGCGCGACCGCACCGGCGGCATTGCCGCCCGGATGTGGAACGCGGGGGATAACCTGTTCCGGAGTTTCGATAACGGTGATTTTGTTCAGGTCGAAGGGAAGGTCCAGAACTTCCAAGGGTCGCTGCAAGTGATCCTGTCGTTCCTGGAAAAAGTCGAACCGCAAAAAGTCGAAGTCGCCGACTTCCTGCCGCACACGGACTACGACGTTGCCAAACTTTTTGAGCGGTTACGAACGTATTTGTTGAAGCTGGCCAACGTTCACCTTCGCGGTTTGGCCGAAGCGTTTCTGATGGACGACGTGTTCATTCGCGGCTTCATGACCTGCCCGGCGGGTGTCAAGTTGCACCATGCGTATGTGGGCGGGTTGCTCGAACACGTCGTCACGATGATGGACATCGCGGACCGGCTGGTGGCGTTCTACCCCGGCACCGACCGCGAACTACTGCTGGTCGGCGTGTTCCTGCACGATGCCGGGAAAGTCCGCGAATTAACCTTTACAAGGGCCTTCGGCTACTGCGACGAGGGGCAACTGATCGGCCACATTGCGATGGGCGTCGAGATGCTCAACGAAAAAGTCGGCAAGGTCTCCGAGTTAACCGGCGAGCCGTTTCCACGCGAACTGCTGGTGCGATTAAAGCACATGATCCTGAGCCACCACGGCACACTCGAATTCGGCAGCCCGAAAATCCCGATGACGCCCGAAGCGATGCTCCTGCACCAGATCGACATGATGGACACGCGGATGCATATGATGTTGCGGGAGATTAAAGAAGACCGCAACAACAGCACCGCGTGGACGCCGTACAACCAGACCCTCGGGCGCCGCATCTACAAGGGCGGCGCCAACGGCGACCTGTACTCCGGCACCCAAGATGAGTTCGATTGATAACCAAAGCCGCATTCCTTACCGCGAAGCGGTTGCAGAGAATAGCCCAGGGTCGCGCTTCGCGCACCCTGGGGAACGACATCGTGTGATTTTTACCGCGAAGCGGTAAAAAAAAATCAAAACCGACCGGAATAGAAATTGAATCGCTATCCATTTTCAACAGAGAAGTAACCGAAGAGTATGTCTGAACTGACGACACGCATTTTGCACGCCATCACGCGGCCGAGTTACACGGCGGTGAAGCCGAAGGTACTGGCGAAGCGGATGGGCATTACGACCGACGAAGAGTACGCGGACTTTCGCCAAATCCTGAAGTCGCTGATTGCCGCCGGGCGCATCGAACTGGGGCGGAACAATACCCTGCGGGCGGCAGATGTTTTCGGCTCGGTGGTCGGGATTTATCGGCGAACCAATTCGGGCATGGCGTTCGTCAAGCCCCATGCCCCGACGCCCGAAAGTGGCGGCGATGTTCGCATTCGGGAAAGCAAAGAACTGGACGCGAGCAGCGGCGACGAGGTGATGGTGAAGCTCACCCGCAAGGCGACGAAGTTGGCCGGGTCGTCCGGGGATGTCGTGCGGATTTTGCAACGGGCGACGCGGACCTTTGTCGGCACCTACTTCGAGCGTGATGGCGGGGCGTATGTCAAAATTGACGGCACGGTGTTCGCGCACAGTGTGAGCGTCGGCGACCCCGGTGTGAAGGGGGCGAAGTCGCAAGACAAAGTCGTCGTGGAAATGTTGCGGTTCCCGACGATGGAGGCACGCGGGGAGGGCGTGATTGCCGAAGTTCTCGGCCCGCTGTCGCAACCCGGCGTGGACTTGTTGACCATCATCCGCGCCTTCGGGTTGCCGGAAGAATTCCCCGAAGCCGCACTCGCCGAAGCCCGCGCCCAAGCCGATCAGTTTCACGACGACGACCTCGACGGCCGCACGGATTTTTCCAACGAATGCGTCATCACGATCGACCCCGTTGACGCCCGCGACTTTGACGACGCCGTGTCAGTCACGATCGACCCGAAAACCAAGCACTGGATTCTGACTGTTCACATCGCAGATGTCGGCCACTTCGCCAAACCGGGTGGCCCACTTGATGCCGAAGCCCGTCGTCGCGCCACGAGCATTTACCTTCCGCAAAAAGTGATCCCGATGTTCCCGGAGATCATCTCGAACGGCTTGGCGAGTCTGCAACAAGGCAAACTCCGCTACGTGAAAACGGCTCGGATGGAGTTCACGGCGAACTTGCAAAAGGGCCACGTGCAATTCTTCAACGGCGCGATCCGCAACCGCCGCCGGTTCACGTATGAAGAAGTCGGCGAGATTCTGGAGACGATGAAGGTCGGGGATGCGAGCAAGCAACCTCACCCCCGGCCCCTCTCCGACGCGGAGAGGGGAGAAAAGGCTGCTCTTCCTCCCTCCCCGTCTGCGGGGAGGGCCGGGGTGGGGTGGACGGTTCGACCCCCCTTAATCCCCCCGCATACGGGGGGAGAGAAGACTCATGCTCCCTCCCCGTCTGCGGGGAGGGCCGGGGTGGGGTCGGGGCTTCAACCCCCCTTAATCCCCCCGCAGACGGGGGGAGAGAAGACTCATGCTCCCTCTCCGCTTGCGGGGAGGGCTGGGGAGGGGTGTGATCTCCCACCCCCCTTAATCCCCCTGCATACGGGGGGAGAGAAGATTGGAGAAGAGCCACCGGACGTGCTGCCGATGCTGCGGCGAATGCGAGACCTCGCGTTGCTGCTGCGTAAGAAGCGGATGAAACGCGGCGCGCTGGAATTGAGTATGCCGGAAGCGGTGCTGGAATACGACAAAGACGGGCGGGTGAGTGGGGCACACTTCGCGGTGAACGACCTGAGCCACCAGATCATCGAAGAGTTCATGTTGGCGGCCAACGAAGCGGTTGCGGAGCATTTTGCTGCTCACGAGGTGCCGTTCTTGCGGCGGGTTCACCCGGCGCCGAGCGAAGAAAAACTCGAAGCGTTCGCCAAGTTCGCGGAGTTGCTGGGCTACCCGTTGAAGCGGGCGCAGGATCGGTTCGAGTTGCAACGGGTGCTGAACGCGACGGCGGCCAAGCCGGAGCGGGCTGCGATCCACTTTTCGCTGTTACGCAGCTTGAAACAGGCTGTGTATTCACCGATTCAAGACGAACACTACGCGCTGGCCAGCATCCACTATTGCCACTTCACTTCCCCGATTCGCCGCTACCCGGACTTGGCCGTTCATCGGCAACTCGACCGCTGGATTCGCACCGGCAAACTGTCCGGGCACCTGGAAGAACTGACGATCCTCGGCGACCACTGTTCCAAGATGGAGCGCCGGGCGGAGAAGGCCGAACGGGAGTTGGTGAAGTTGAAAATCTTGCAGCACCTCAGCACGCGGATCGGTGAGAAACTGGACGCGGTCATCACCGGCGTGGCGGACTACGGCTTCTTCGCCCAGGCCGAACAATTCCCGGCGGAGGGGCTGGTTCACATCTCCTCGCTGACCGACGACTACTACACCTACGACGACGCCGAACAAGCCCTGACCGCCCGCCGGTCGCAAAAGCGCTTCCGCCTCGGCGACCGGGTCCGCGTCGAAGTCGCCCGCATCGACATCCAACGCCGCATGCTCGACTTCCGCCTCTCCGGCGACCAACCCGCCCCCAAATCCGAATCCCCCCGCCCCACTGTCAAGCCGCCACGACTCGTGAAGAAGAACAAGAAGCGGCGCAAGTGAGTTAAGGGTGTGGGGGTGAAGGTATCACAGTTGGTAGTGCTGGAATGGATTGGTTCGGGTTAGCCGGTTTTGAAGCCTTACTGATCGGCACACTCGTGGGTGGAATCGTGTCTAGCTCAGGAAGTCTAGATTCCTGCCTGCCATCGGCATTAGCGTGTTCTAGCATTGATGATGGCTTGCGAACCCAAGCGATCCATGCTGCTTCAAGATCCTCTACGGTTTGGTAACCATACACTTCCCGAGACGCTTCATTCCAGCCCTTCGCTGTACCTTTCTCGATAAATCGCAACAGCCCAACTTTGTAGATGTCAAGCGTATTCGATTTATCTGGTTCAGGAATCGTAAGCGGCTTGCGTGTCAACAAGAACCGAGCAAGGGAGTGCCCCTGTGCATGTCCGGCGTTCATGTTGTTCGGTTTTTCTAGCTGTTCCAACATCGCTAGCAACACACTCAGTCGTAGTGCCTTACCCTCATTTAGCAACTCTCGACACTTCTGGTCATACATGATCTGAACTACTTCATGATCTTGCGTTGTCGGAACCCCGCGATCGACCCACATTGGAAGCTGCGTTTTGAACTTGCAGACAAGGAAACATCGTAAAATCTCATGCGGTAATCGGATTCTCAAGATATGATCGAGTTGACCTTTCAACTCGACCTTCAGACCGATTTCGCTATCGCCGAAACTGGCTTTTACGCCGCCTGGGTTACCACCTTCATTCTGGATAAACACGATCTCAATCGGCTTCTTGACTTCGATCGGCTTTCGATCCCACGTTTCAATCGCGGCATTCCAGTGGTATTCCGCTTCAGCAGCGATTACTCGTACCCAAAGTTTATCATTTGCAATGACGCGAAAAGTGTTCCCTTTCGCAGAGACGTACTGCACCTCCGAGTTCGGCTTTTCCGCTTTTGGCTTTGGCATCGAGATCGGTGTTGGTCGCGGGATCTCGTTCGTGGGATGTGGAAGCTCTAACGGTGCAACCTTCGGTGTTGGCTCCGGCAAGCCTGTCGGCTTGGTCCCGGTGTCCTGCCCCACGCCGACGCCGATGGCGGTGACGCCGACGGCGAGGCCGACGAGCAGGGCGGGGATTTTTCGCGTTAACAGGGTCATCATGACTCCTTGGGCAATGAGGGCGGCGGGGAGCGTCGTGGCTAGCCCGCCGGCGAGGAAATCGAACACAAAGCTCACGGTCTTCGTCACCAACTCCGTTGGCACACTTGCCGTACCAACTCCGGCACCACTGATGAGCGACGTGGCGATGATCGGCACCACCCCGCGCCGTTGCAGGCGAACTTGCAGCCGTTGTTTCGCTTGCTCCAGCCGACGGCGAACCGTCCGGACGCTGCTGCCGAGTTCCCGCGCCGCTTCGCCTTGCGTGCAACCGTGCAGCCAGCAAGCGACGACCGGCGCGCGCAAATGGTCCGGCAGTTGCGTTAACTCTTCGTCCAAAATGCGGCTGAGTTCCGCCAACTCCGGCTGACGATCGGCATTCGCCGTTGCGTTCATTTGGCTCGCCGCCGTTTGTTCGTGGTGCTGACGGCGCTGATTGACTTTGCGCATTTGTCGCGCTACTCGCCCCGCCACGCCGACGAGCCACGACCCCAGCGAGTCCGCGCGTTGCACCGTGTTCGCCCGAGTCGCCAGAATCAAGAACGTCGCTTGAAACGCATCATCCGCCAAAGACGCATCCACCAATCGCCGACACACCCGATGCACAACCGGCCCATGCCGCCGCACGATTTCACCGAACGCAGCTTCATCACGGCACGCCAAGAACAGGTGCAACAACTCCGCATCCGGTGCGGTCGGCCGGGTCAATTGCCGCAATAACCGAGGGAGCATGTCTTGCCTCGTGCTTTTGGTTCCCACCAAGTAGTGTGCGCCGGTGGGACGAAGCGGCCAAGTATTTTTCTGTGCTGTTTTGCTGCAACGCAACTGGCTACTCATGAAGATGAAGAAAAGCATTTCACCACAGAGAACACGGAGAGCCACGGAGAAATCCAAAACACGTTTTGATTCTTTCTCTGTGGCTCTCCGAGCCCTCTGTGGTGAATCATTCTTGTTTACACTCGAACAATCAAGTTGAACACCTTTTGGCTCATCTCGCAGCATCTGCTACGATTTCATCATCAAACTCCCCGACTAGTTGGACCGACGGCATGATAACACTTTCCATTGACGGCCGCGAAGCGACGGTCCCCGCAGGTACGACGGTGTGGGATGCGGCGCGTGGCTTGGGTGTGGACATTCCGGTGCTATGTCACTCGCCGAAGATGGACCCGGTGGGCGTGTGTCGGCTGTGCGTCGTGGATGTCGGCGGGCGGGTGTTGGCGGCGAGTTGTGTGCGGCCCTGCGAACCGGGAATGAAGGTCGTCACCGATTCGCCAAGAGTTGAAAAACAACGCGCGATGCTCACGGCACTGCTGCTGGCGGACCACCCGTCGCCGTGTGTGAAGGAACGCACCACGGGTGATTGCGAACTGGAGGCGTTGGGGCGGCGCTACAGCGTAGCGTTGCAAACCGCCACGAAGTTCAGCACGCCACATCAAACCCGTCCGCACGATCTTTCCTCGAAGGTCATCGCCGTCGATCACCAGTCGTGCATTTTGTGCGATCGCTGTGTGCGGGCGTGCGACGAGATTCAGTGCAACGAAGTGATTGGTCGCACCGGGAAAGGGTACACCACACGCATCGGGTTCGATCTCGATTTACCGATGGGCAACTCGACGTGTGTGTCGTGTGGGGAGTGCGTGGCCGCGTGCCCGACCGGGGCGTTGACGAACAAAACCATCACGCTGCAAATGCTGCCGACGACCGCGACGAAGAACGTCGAAAGCGTCTGCCCGTACTGCGGGGTAGGGTGCGCGATCACCTATCACGTCAGTGAGCGCGACAACAAAATCCTCAGCGCCGAAGGCCGCGAAGGAGGCGGTAATGAGGCGCGATTGTGCGTGAAAGGCCGATACGGCTGGGACTACTCGTCCCACGAACAACGCCTAACAAAACCACTCATTCGCCGAGCGGAATTCTACCCGAAGGGGGCGTTGTCGAACGAAACCGCTGGGAAGCCAGGCAAGAACGCGCGCGTCGATTACGCCGAGGTGATGCCCGCGTTCCGCGAGGCGTCGTGGGACGAAGCGCTCGACTTGATTGCGTCGAAGTTCCTGGCGATCAAATACCAACACGGTTCGCGTGCCCTCGCGGGGTTCGGTTCGGCGAAGTGTAGCAACGAGGAAGCGTACCTGTTTCAGAAGCTGATGCGGGCGGCGCTGGGCACCAACAACGTCGATCACTGCACGCGGTTGTGCCATGCGTCCAGCGTGGCGGCGTTGCTAGAAGGCATTGGCAGCGGTGCGGTCACGGACGTGTTCCCGAACGCCAAGCACGCCGACTTCATTTTGCTCACCGGCTCCAACCCCACGTCGAACCACCCCGTCGCCGCCACGTTCTTCAAGCAAGCCATCAAGCGCGGCACGAAGCTGCTGGTCGTCGATCCGCGTCGCCCACAAATTGCCGACTTCGCCAACTGGTACTGCCAGATTCGCCCCGGTACGGACGTGGCGTTTTACAACGCGATCATGCACGTGTTGGTTGCGGAAAATCTGGTCAACCACGACTACATCCGCGACCACACGGAGAACTTCGCGGCGCTGAAAACCCAGGTGGCGAAGTACCCACCCGAGCGAGTTGCGCCCGTGTGCGGCATCCCCGCCGAACGCCTGCGTGAGATCGCCCGCGAAATCGGTCGCGCCAAAAACATGATGGTGTTCTGGGGCATGGGCATCAGTCAGCACACCCACGGTACGGACAACGCGCGCTGCCTGATTGCCCTGTGCCTGATGACGGGCAACGTGGGCCGCGAGGGGACCGGGTTGCACCCGTTGCGGGGGCAAAACAACGTGCAAGGGGCGTCCGATTCCGGGCTGATCCCGATGATGCTTCCAGACTATCAACTCGTCGAAACCCCAGCGATCCGCGAGAAGTTTGAAGCGGCGTGGGGCGTCCCTCTCGATCCCAAACGCGGCCTCACGGTCGTCGAAATCATGGCTGCCGCGCTGAAGGGGGACGTTCGCGGGATGTTGATGCTCGGCGAAAACCCGTTCCTGTCGGACCCCAACATCAACAAGGTTCGCAAGGCCCTGAGCAGTCTGGAATTCCTCGCGGTGCAGGATATTTTCCTCACCGAAACGGCGGAGTTTGCAGACGTGATTCTGCCCGCGTCGTCGTTCTTCGAGAAACTCGGCACGTACACCAACACCGATCGCCGCGTGCAAATCGGTCGCCCCGCCATCACGCCACCCGGCGACGCCCGCACCGATTGGTCCGTGCTGTGCGACCTTTCTGGACGCCTTGGCTACCCGATGCCCTACGAGTCCCCCGAACAGGTCTTCGACGAAATCACGACGCTGTCGCCCAGCTACGCCGGACTGAGTTACGCCAACCTACAAGGTGGTGGCAAGATCTGGCCGTATCTGCCGGACGCGGAATCGTCTTCAACTGATTACATCGGCGAAAAGGTACTCTTTGGCGATTCGTTCCCGACGGAGAGCGGGCGGGCGAAATTTGTCCCGGCGGAGTTCGCCGAAGCCGCCGAGATGCCCGACCCCGACTACCCGTTCGTGCTGAACACGGGTCGTGTTCTCGAACACTGGCATACCGGCACCATGACCCGGCGCAGCTACGCACTGGACGCCCTCAGCCCCACGCCGTTCGTGGAAATGCACGCGGACGACTTGGCGAAACTCGGCGTGACCGACGGGCAAGAGGTGACGGTGAAATCCAAACGCGGCGCGATTCGGTTGCCAACGAAGGCGAATCGCGGGATTCAACCGGGCAGCGTATTCATCCCGTTCCACTTCCGCGAAGCCGCCGCCAACGTCCTCACCAACGACGCCTTGGACCCCTACGGGAAAATCCCCGAGTTCAAGTTCTGCGCCGTCCGGGTTGAAGCGTAAACCTGTTTGACCGCTGTCCTTTCAAATTCGGAGCGTGTCAAACTCGTCCTTCGCTACGAACTGTTAAGCTGCAACATGGTAAACTGATACGGTTGATAAATTTGAGCTTGTTCATCGTTTCCTTCCGTGTGAGTCGCCTGTGAATCCGTGTCGTCAACTTGTCGCGTTTGCGCAGAACCAACTGGACGCGGACGACGTGTTTCGCGCCCTTGTCAGTTATGACCAGTGGCTGGCGCCGGTGCCGGTGTTGAAGGAGCATTACGGGCGAACTGCGTTCGACCAAGTGGTGATGTACGGCCACGTTGCCGACTTCCCGCCGGGCGAATTGTGGTTGTTCACGGACGACGACGCGGCGCACCGGGCCAAGATCGCCGGGTCGAATCTGGGCGCATTTGCGATCAACAACGCCGGGGTTGACCTGTTTGAAAACCTGCATTCGGATTGGCAATTCATTCGCGTGAACCCGGTTTCACCTGCGGAATTCACCTGGACGTTCCCGCGTGAAACCTTCGCGGTACTTCAGGCGTGGGTTGCCGCGATTCGGTTTGAAGCGGACGTGCGTGCGTGGGCTTCTGGCCGCCCGGTGGACCTGAATGCCCTGGCAGGCTATCGGCAATTTTCGGCGTTCTTGTTTGCGAACAACTCGGTTCTCACACTACCGGAGCAGGGTGGCCTCATGAACCCGGCGGTCGTGTTGACGGCAGCCGATTGTGCCCGCGACCTGTTGACCCGGTTACCGGACGCGATGCGCAACGACGTGCGGCAAGTGTTCACCACGGGCGAGCAGCTCATCGAGATTCTGCCCGAACAAGGGGTCAATGGCTTGCTCATCAACCCCTTCGGTCCTGGCCCAATGTTTCCCCTTCGTTTGACGGCGCGATAAAATCGGGATCGCGAGTTCAGGATTCGGATTTGAACGAGGCGAGGCCCTATGGAACCTGGTGTGAACATCGTGTGTGACCGTCCCAATTCGCGGACGTGGGTGGTCCGGTTCGCCCGCCCGGACCTTCGGGCAGTGTTGTACGACACGACGCCGATCAGCGATTGCGAACTCTACCAAGAGGTCCGCACCGCCGCACTTGGCAAACTGGACGCGGGCGAAACTCTCGTCGTCAACTTCGGGTTGCTGGAGTGGCTGCCGTCGATCTTCTTCGTCATGTTGTTAGAAATGCGCAATGAAGTGGCTGCCAAGCACGCCAAGTTGGTGCTGTGCAATTTCCCGCCCCTGATCCGCGAAAGCTTTGACGTGATGGGCGGTAGCCGACTGTTCGACGTGCGCGCCACCGAAGCCCGTGCCGTGTCCGAAGCCAACAAGTGAGACACGCCGTGAGTAGCGACCCGCAAGCCAAACACGTCACGTTCCCCCGCTGGCGTGTCGGACTCAGCCTCGTGTGGCTTGTGACCGTCACGACGGTCGGCCTCGTCCTCACCGGCTTCTGGCACGTCGGCGCCTTCGATCACAACGTGATGTTGGAGTTCCCACAGTTCCCCGATGAAGACGACTGGCAATTTTTTGAACCCGACGGCTACGGCTGCAAAATTGAGTTGCCGGACATTGAGTTTGAAGTCGTCATCTGCACCGGCTTCAACGGATTTCCGCAGCAATATGCCACCCGACGCGAACAACCCTTCGAGAGCTTCGGCATCGCCGCTATGAAGTATGAAAATGACGCGACGGGAAAACCCCATGAGACACAGTTGCGCGACGTGTTCGGACCGTTCGAGCAACAATCAACCGGCCTGAAATTCGCCACCGAAGAATCGTTTCAATTCGGCGATTACCCGGCACTTCAACGAACGTACACGATCCCCAAGCTCGGCAACGTTGTTGGTCGTGCGGTATTGGTCGGCGATCGGCACTACTTGCTTCTCGCTGCCGGGAAGGATTTCACAGCGAGTGACCCCCGTGTCAAACGCTTCCTGGAATCCCTGACTGTCACAGACCCGGCGGTACTTCAAAGTGCAAAAGCCCTCCGAGCCAAACCCCCCGCGCCCGGCGCGGCGACCACGGTGCCTGACTTGCTTCACCCGGACAGCGGCGTGCCGACGCCCGCGCTGTATCTGCCGTTCGACACCGTGGGCGACGAATCCACTCTGGAAGCGATCACAAAACGGGCGGTGTTTGTTCACGCCAACGCCACCCCGATTGACAGCCCGACCGGCAAGGGACTGAACATCACCCTCACGCCGCAGCAGGCGGCTGTGGATTTGTCATCCTTTACCGAAGCGTTCCGCTTCACGATGAATCAAGAGCCGGAGCAACGCGATTACGCCACGTACAGCGTCGCCGGGTGGGTGCGAACTTCTGGCAACGACGTGAAAATTTTGAAGGGTGGTGAAATCACAATTCGTGTTCTCGGCGAGAAACTGCTCGTGTCGCTGTCGAACGCGGACGGGGCCGCCAACATGTTCATCGTGGCTCGACCTGACCGGGCCGAATGGTTTCACTTTGCACTCACACGTGGCGAAGAGATGTCGCACAAGTTCTACGTGAACGGCAAAGTCGTCCAGCCGGTGTTCGACCCCGTTCGGTCCAAGCACGGCTCGTGGTCAAAAGTGAAACTCGGCGTGGTTTCGACTGGCACGGCGGAGTGTGCCTTCGATGAATTCGCGGTGTTTCATACGGAATTAAGCGACACCGATGTGAAGATACTTGCCTCAAAAAAGTAACACGATCACTTCCGGCTACGTGTCGTAGCTGTAAGGCGATTTTTTGATTTGTGCCCTGAAGGGGTACCGGGTTGTAGCCACGGGTGAAGCGAAGCGCAACCCGTGGACTGTGACAGCCCATTGTCACTCGCCCTGGAGGGGCAAAGGAATCCCTCTGCCCCTCCAGGGCAGTCGAGTATTGGGGTCAACGGTTCCACGGGTTGCGCGACGCGCTCCACCCGTGGCTACACGCCATGACCCCTATCGGGGCCACCAAACCGAAACCAACTTCACAGCAACTTTTGTAAAGCGTGCCTGACTCATCACTTCCGGTCGGTGCGGATTTGCTCGACGGCTTGTTGAATTGCGGCGGCGGGCGTGGCCCCCGTGCCTTCGTAGCGGCGCACCGGGGCCGGTTGACCTTCGGAAATTGGCACCGAGACGCGGACCACGTATTGCTCGCCTTCCTTGAACGGGCCGTCCCACTTCGCGCCGGTGGACTTCAGGTACTTCGTCGCGTCATCAAACCCGCCCCCGAAGCCGCTCGGTTTCGTGGACCCTGGGATCGACGCCGTGAGCGGCACAGGCCCGGTGCCACCCGTTGCTGTTGTGGGCGTGCGACGATCCATCGACAACTCTTTGTCCGGGATCAAGCCACCGGCCAGCGCCGCTGGTGTCGTTTCCAGAGTGGGGCGATACGGTTCTTTGCCCGACGCTCGGGGTGGTAGTGCGGAGAGGTCGTTGGAATCGCCTTTGCTGCCCGCACGATCGCTCGACTTGCCTTTGTCACGGCCGGCGGGGGAAGTGAGCAGTGGGTCTTTGCGATCGCGGGCGTAGCCACCCCGTTCCGGCACCGGCACATCTTGTGGTGGGATACGGTTACCCAACAGCGGATCGCCGTTGCGCGGGGAATCACTGTTCCCGCCACCGCTACCGCCGCCCAGCCACTTGCAACCGACCGTGGCGAAGCTCGTAGCCAACAGCAGAACTGCCACACAGCGAACGACGCGGTGATGGGGGAAGGGTAGGGTTTGCATCGAACCAATTCGGGTTGTCATCACCGGAACCTCCGGGATTCCAGGCCACATGAATGTCTCTTTTGTAAACTTTGCCCCGACGACTTCGTTTGGTCCACCCCCGCGTGACGAAACGGTTCGGCTTTCCGGCCCGGACGGATGCAGGGAACCGGAGTACGCAGATTTTCCGGATTACAGAAGCCGGACATGGTGACGGAGCAGTTGTTACAAGCTCCGCAAAGCCCCAACCAACCTCATCCAATAGCAACACGGAAAGAAGACGACAATGCCAGCACCACGCACCCCCAATCGCATCGCAGTGATCGGCGGAGACGGCATCGGGCCGGAAGTGATCGACCAAGCGATTCGCGTCGTGGACCAAGCCACGCCGAAGTTCGACCACGCCGAAATGACCTGGAACAAGCTGCCGTGGTCCACGACGTTTTACCAGCAACATGGCCGGATGTTACCCGAAGACGGCTGGGACACGCTCGCCACGCACGACGCCATTCTGTTCGGCGCGGCCGGCAACCCGGCGGTCGTTTCGGACAAAGTGACCGTCCATGAACTGCTCCTGCCGATGCGACGGAAGTTCGATCAATACGTGAACTTGCGACCAGCCTACCTGTTCGCCGGGGTGCCCTGTCCGCTGGTCGGGAAAGCACCCGGCTCGATCGACATGCTGGTCTACCGAGAGAACACCGAAGGCGAGTACGCACCCGTTGGCGGGCACTTGTACCCCGGCACGGAACACGAAATTGCCGTCCAAACCGGCGTGTTCACTCGCCGTGGTTGTGAGCGAATCCTCCGTGCTGCATTTGAAGCGGCTCGCAAACGCCCCCGCAAGAAGCTCACGAGCATCACGAAATCCAACGCCCAAGTTTACGGCCTCGGGTTGTGGGACGATGCGTACTTGGCGGTGCGGAAGGAGTACCCGGACGTGGCATCGTCGTCGCTGCTCGTGGACGCCGCCGCGATGGACTTTGTGCGCAAGCCGGAGTCGTTCGACGTGGTCGTGGCGAGCAACTTGTTCGGCGACATCCTGACCGACTTGAGCGCCGCTGTGACTGGTAGCATCGGTCTCGCATCCAGCGCAAACATCAACCCGGCCAAGACGTTCCCGAGCATGTTCGAGCCGGTTCACGGCAGCGCACCCGACATCGCCGGAAAGGGCATCGCCAACCCGATGGCAGCGATCTTGTCCGCCGCGCTCATGCTCGATCACTTGGGGCTAGCCAAGAGTGGCCAAGCCGTGCGCGACGCCGTGGCGAAAGTCCTGGCCACGGGTTCCGCTAAAACACCCGACCTTGGCGGTACGGCCACAACGACGCAAATGGGCGACGCCGTACTCGCAGCGCTATGATGGGTAAGTCGAACACGCAGCAAACATGGTGAACAATGCCCACGGGTCCGGAAATTATTTTGGTGCTGAAAGTGCTCGTGTGTACCGTCACGGTGCTGTTCGTCGCGGCAATCCTTGCCATCGCCACCGGGCGACGCAAACTCCACGGTCGCATCAACACGGCGTTCTTTGTGTTAACCATGACCACCGTGATCGGCTTCGAGTTGCTGTTGCGATTTGGCGTGGATGTGACCAGCACCTTCAGCGACGAAGCCCGCCAAGCGCTGCGCATTCACTTGTACTTTGCGGTGCCATCGGCACTGGTGATGCCGGTGATGTTCTGGAGCGGCCTCTCGTACCGGCAACGCCTGCACCGACCCCTCGCAGTGGTGTTCACGCTACTGTGGATTGGGACGTTTGTGACCGGCGTGTTCTTCCTGCCGCACAATTGAGAAACCCAAAAGCCCCCCCAAAAGCCCCCCAAAGCCCATTGACGATCGTCAATGGGCTTTCTGTGAACTACCCCACAAACACGCCACCACTTGGTGCGGTGGTGAACGGATCAAACTCCAGCGACACCGTCGGGGAGTTCCCGGCGGTGATGTTTTTGCCCAGGAAGGTGCGGACTTGTTTGACGCCGGGGGAACCCAACCCGACCACGATGTCGGCTCTGGTATCGCCATCCAGGTCTTTTGCGGACAGCCGAACGCCGTCGCGGTTGTTCACGTCACCGGCAAAGAAGTTCGCCACGGTGGTTTGCTTGCTCGTGGTTGCGGTCAGGTCTTTGCCGCTCAGCGCGAGCACTCGTGGCCCGCCACCCGGACCACCGCCCGCGATCAGGTCCGCGAACCCGTCGCCGTCCACGTCGCCTGCCGCAACATAGGCGCCGTTTCGCAAGGTCGTTTCAAACGCGAAGAAGTCCGGGAACAGCCGCCCCGGTGAGCCGCCGGGTTGTAGGCTGAGACCGTTGAAACCGGCCACTCTTGGGCCGCCACCGAACCCGGCGGCCACGATTAAGTCTTGCGTGCCGTCGTTGTTCAAGTCGCCGAAACTCGTGCGCGCGCCGCCCCGGAAGTTCGGGTCGTCGATCCCGAAGAAGTCACCGATGAGTTGCGTGCCGGTTTTGCCGCTCCGAATCTGCACCCGTGGGCCACCGCTATTGTCCGGCGTGATGACGATGTCCGCAGCACCGTCGTTGTTCAAATCCCCAGCGGTAACAAACACCCCACCTGTGAACGTCGTTTCAAACGCAGTGAAACTGCGAACCGCCGCCTTGGTCTTGCCGTCGTAAACAACGACTTGCGAAGTCGTGCCCGGTCCCGCGCCGACGATCAAATCGCTGACGCCGTCCCCAGTCACGTCCGCAACGGCGGTCCGAACGGTAATGCCACTCGCAAACGGCGTCACCGTGAACACGACGGTGCCATCCGGATTATAGAGTATGGCAGAATTGTTGCCGCCAACAGCGTAGCGGTTCTCCGCAAACTGCGGTGCTGCCGTCAGGAGTGACCCGATACCGTTGGCGTCCACTGCTAGCAGTGTTAAGGCTTGATCCGTTGCCGTGGGCGGGGAAAGGAACCCGCTCAAGCTCAGCGTCACCGTGGTACCAGCCGCCTTCGACAGGTCCGCCGTGAACGACCCGATGCGCGTGATTCCGTCGGCCTGGGTCACGTCAAAAATGTACTTGGCCGGCGGCACCGAGGTGTAATCATTGGCGAAGGATCGGAACGCCAAGCCGTTAACGATCGTTCCGGTCCCGCGAATTTTAATGTCCACCGGCGCGCTATCCGAAGCGCCATTCAGCACCACGAACTCGGCGTTGGCCGGGTTCGTTGCCGTCGCGCGGCCCGCCGCATCAATGGCCAGACCGAACTTCGTCGCCGCCGTCGTGCTAGCCGGGTCACCCAGCATGACCGCGATGTTGTTGCTGTTCTTGGCGAGCGTCACCGTTTGGGTCGAAATCGGGGACGAGTTGTTGAACGCGGAGCCGGTCACGACATCAATCTTCAGCGCCGTGCTATCCGCAAGGGCGACGAACGCAGTCGATTGGCGAAACTGAATGTTGTCGAACAACTTCACGTCATTCACGTAAAGGTCCAACGTCGCACCGCCAGCGTAGGGCGAATTGTTGATGACCTGAAAATTTGCCGTGGGCACCGTCCGGTCTTCGAGCCGTTGAACCTGGATGCGGACCGATTTCAAACACGTCATGAAGTTCTTCCGTGAAGGTGGGGTGAATCTCGCCAGAGCAACACGATCCCTGGCCCGAAATTATACGCAAACCGGCCAGTAATTTACACCGCACATCAAGACGGGGTGTGGGGTCACACGCTAGCTTGGGTTTCGCAACCGAGTTGTCTTAGGGCATCGCGGGTCTCGTCTTCCGTCAGCAACTTGGCAAACTCCCACACGACTGCCCGATTCAATCGGTTCACCGACACTACAAAATCGAAGCGTTCTTCTCGGAGTGGGTGGAACCCGAGTCCGCATTGCTTGGCGGCGGGTTCAATCGCCACGCCCCAATCGGCGCGGCCTTGTGCGATCGCCGTGGCAACGGCGGTGTGGGACTTTGCTTCCGTCAAGAACCCAGGGGGTTTCGCACCGGCCAGAAGGCGATCAATCAACACCCGCGTCCCGCTGCCACGATTTCGGTTCACCAGTACGCATGTCGGGTCGGCCAGCGCGGGGGCAATATCAGTGCTGGAGAACCGCTCGTCGCCACGGCGAAAGCAGATGCCCTGAAGCCGCGTGTACCCCGGAATCAACTGCACCACAGGTGAAAGAAACGGCCGGTTGTAGCTATCCGTAACCGGGTCGAGCAAGTGAATCCCGGCAATGTCACACTCACCGCGTTTGGCGGCGTCCAGGCCGCCGGTGCTGCCCACGGCCAGGAACTTTGTCGTGAACCCCCGTTCCCGCAATCGCGCGAACAGGTAATCCAGCCCGAGGCAATGCGAGCCGATCACCACCAAGTCTGCTGGGCGTACCCCGGCGCCGATCAGTTGAACGTCCACGACTTCGCCCGCTTCGAGGTACTCGCGCTGTCGCGGGATCGTGATGAACCCATCCGCATGTCCAAACGCCGTGACGCTGCCGGAACCTTTGCCGATCGGGAAGGCTCGCCAAGAATCAGTGAGTTCAGGGGAACGAATCAGCCCGACCAAGACGTACTCCGTCCGCCCGCGTTCGGAGTTGATGCGTTGTGGCAACGTGGCCTGGACAAGTGGTTTTTCATCGGGCAACCGACCCGCCAGTTGACGAATCACCGGCGCGAGAAACTCGTGAAACGTGAAGATGGCCGATGTCGGAAAGCCGGGCAACACGGCAACGGGGATCGGGCGAGATTGCGTTCCAGGTGGGTTGCCGATTACGGCAAGGCAGAGCGGCTTACCGGGCTTCAATGCAACCCCGTGGGCTACGATTCCCGGTTCACCGAACTCGTTGATAACGCGATAACTTAAATCTCCTGCCCCCTTGGACGTTCCACCGCTTAGTAAGATCACGTCCGCACACGCCAGCGCCGCCGCAAAGATTTCACGCAGTTTGCTCAAGTCGTCAGGCACGATCCCCATCGGCACAGGTTCGCCACCGAGTTCACGCACCGCATCCGTGAGAACTGTTTGGTTGCTATCGAACACACTGCCCAGGCGGAGGGGTTGGCCCGGTGGTTGAATCTCGTCGCCGGTTGAAATGATCGCCACACGCGGCTTGCGAACAACGGGGATTTCGTGCAGGCCCATTGCCGCAAGGACGCCGGTTTCCCGCGACGTGAGTACCGTCCCCCGCGTTAGTACCGTTTCCCCGCAGCCGACATCAGTGCCCGCCCACGTGATGTTCAACCCCGGTGCTGCGGCCCGATTCAACACGAGGTGCCCCTCGCGCACCTCCGTGTGTTCGATCATCACGACCGCACTCGCCCCGCGTGGGATCATTCCACCCGTGGCGATCGAAGTTGTGGTGTGGGGCAGAATCGTCTGCGTGGGCCGGGAGCCGGGTCGAAGCACTTCCGCATTGAGCGTGAACTCCAGCGGCGAATCTTCGGCAGCACCGAACGTGTCCTCCGCCCGCACCGCGAAGCCATCGACATTGGAGCGATCAAAACCCGGCACATCCAGTGGCGCGTGAATATCCTCGGCAAGCACCCGCTGATGGGCGTGAAAGAGGGGCACAGTCTCAGCGGTCAACGGTGAGAGATCGAGATGCTGATGGAATCGGCGTTCGGCTTCATCCCGATCCAGCACGGTCAGGAATTGCTCTTGGCGATGGGACTCGGACATGACTTCACCACGCAGAAGAGGGGTGAGGGATAGGGATCAGGGGTGAGCAGAAAAACCGATTTTGCTCACCCCTGATCCCTATTCCTCACCCCTACTCCACACTTTACTCGGCGGCGGCGGGCTGTCGTGGCACGTACTCGCCTTCGTAGGGCACGTTGATCCGCACCTCGGCGGAGTGGTGGACGTTGAAGCCCGTCCCCGCCGGGATCAAGTGACCGAGGATGACGTTTTCCTTCAAGCCGACAAGGTAATCCACCTTGCTTGCCAAAGCCGCTTCGGTCAGCACCTTGGTCGTTTCTTGGAACGACGCGGCGCTGATGAAGCTGTCCGATTGCACGGCGGCTTTCGTGATGCCCAGCAGTTGCACGGACGACTCGGCGGGGAGTGGCGCTTCTTGGCTAGGAAGCTTCTTCTTACCACCGACGGCTTGCAGGGCGGCCCGCTCCTCGTCGTAGGCGTCGCGTGTCACGATCTGACCGGCACGGAAGCCCGATTCGCCGGGGTTGACCACCTTGACGCAATCGTTAATGAGCCGCTCGTTCACTTCGCGGAAGGCGAACTTGTCCATCACGAGGCCCGGTAGCAAGCCGGTGTCCCCCATGCTGTCCACCTTCAGCTTGCGGAGCATCTGCGACACGATGATCTCAAGGTGCTTGTCGTCGATGTCCACCCGCTGGAGGCGGTACACGGCTTGCACCTCGCGGACCAAGTAATCTTGCACGGCTTCCTGGCCGCTGACGCGGAGAATGTCGTGCGGCACGAGGGGGCCGAACACGAGCGGCTCGCCGACGCGAACGTACTCGCCTTCTTGCACCCGGAGTTGGCCGCCGGCAGGGACTTGGTGTTCCTTCTCGTCGCCGATCGACTTGCCGTCGTCGGTTTCGCGTTGAATCCACACGAGGCGCTTGCCCCGTTTCTTGTCCCCGATGCGAACCTTCCCGGAGACTTCCGCCATCACCGCTGGGTTCCGTGGGCGCCGCGCTTCAAACAACTCGGTCACCCGAGGCAGACCGCCGGTGATGTCCTGGGTCTTCGACACTTCCCGTGGCGTCTTGGCGAGCAGCGTACCAGCCGCGACTTTCTGCTTGTCGAGAACTTGGACGTTGGCCCGTTCGGGAATGAAGTAGGCCCGGAGCACGTTCCCGCGATCGTCTTCCACCTGGATCGTCGGGTGCAGGTCACCCTTGTGTTCCATGATGGTGTAGCGATCAATGCCGCTGATCGGGTCGCGTTCACGGCGAAGGGTTTCGCCTTCCTTGATGTCCACCCAGCGAACCTTGCCGCCTTCTTCACAGATGATCGGGATCGAGTGCGGATCCCACTTAATCAGCACCATTCCGGCGGGGATTTCCTGGCCGTCCGCCACTTGCAGTTCGGACCCGTTCGGCACGCTGAAGCGTTCGACCACCAAGCCACCCTTGCCACGCAGAATCAGGATTTCCCCGGTTCGTGCGAGGGCGATCTTGTGCCCTTGGTCGTTGGTCACCACCGTGATGCGCTCGAACTGAATGATGCCCGCTTTCTTGGCCTTGTACTCGGTTTCGAGGTTGCCCTTGTTCTGCGTGGCGACGCCACCGAAGTGGAACGTCCGCATCGTCAGTTGCGTCCCCGGTTCGCCGATCGACTGGGCCGCGATGATCCCGACCGCCATGCCCTCTTCGACGAGGCCGCCCGTGGCAAGGTCCATCCCGTAACAGAGCCGACAGATGCCGAGCGACGCTTGGCAGTTCATCGGGCTACGGACCGTGATCTTGTCAAGACCCAGCCGTTCGATCAGCCGGGCTTTCTCCGGGCTGATCATTTCGTTTTCTTCGACGATCGCTTCCCCGGAAATCGGGTGGTGAATCGTGTTCCGACTCACCCGCCCCCGCACCGCGTCGTACAACGGGCGGTCGATTTCGTCCGCCTTGTACATAATGCCCTTGGTGGTCCCGGTCGTCGTGCCGCAGTCGTACATCGTGATGACGACGTTCTGGGCCACGTCGGCCAGCTTCCGGGTCAAGTACCCGGAGTCGGCGGTCTTCAGTGCGGTATCCGCGAGACCCTTTCGGGCACCGTGGGTCGAACTGAAATACTCCAGCACCGTCAACCCTTCGCGGAAGTTCGACTTGATCGGCGTCTCGATGATTTCACCCGACGGCTTGGCCATCAGGCCCCGCAACCCGGCCAGTTGGCGAATCTGTTCGATACCGCCCCGAGCGCCCGAGTGAGCCATCAGGTAAATCGGGTTCAAGTACGGCACCACACGCCCGGTTTCGTCTTCCCGACGGTCGGCGGCGAGGTCGGTCATCAGTTGCTTGGTAATCATCTCGCGGGCTTCGTTCCAGTGGTCGATCGTCTTGTTGTACCGCTCCTGGTCGGTCATCAGCCCGCGTTCGTAGCTCTTGCGGAGCTTCTCGACTTCTTTGTCCTTCTCCCGCAAAATCGCGTCCTTCGACTTGGGCGTGCGGAGGTCCGACGCGGCGAAACTGAGGCCCGACTTCGTGGACTCGCGGAAGCCGATTTCCTTCATGCGGTCTAGCAACGCAATCGTTTCCCGACGGCCCAACACTTGGTAACAGTCCGCGATGATCCGCGACAGGTACTTGCTGCCGAGTGCCAAGTCGTAGAACGCCATTTGTGGCTTCAAGATGTCGTTGAACACGACGCGACCGACGGTCGTGCGGACCAACCCGTTGGCCTTGCGTGGGATGTCTTCGAGGACCGGGGTGCCCCGCTCGTTCTTGACTTCGCTGTAGACTTTCTTCTCGATCGGCAACCGAACCTGGATGCGGGCGTGCAGGCCGAGCTTCCATTCCGCAAATGCCTGGAACACTTCGGCGGGGCTGTGGAAAATCATCCCTTCGCCCGATTCCACCTTCTCGCCTTCGTCGCCCCGGCTCGCGGTCACCCAGTAACACCCCATCACGATGTCCTGCGATGGCGTGATGATCGGGTTGCCGTTGGCAGGGCTGAAGATGTTGTTTGTGGACATCATCAGCACGTAGGCTTCGACCTGCGCTTCAATTGAAAGCGGCAGGTGAACGGCCATCTGGTCGCCGTCGAAGTCGGCGTTGAAGCCCTTGCACACGAGCGGGTGAATCCGGATCGCGTTCCCTTCAATCAGGGTCGGCTCGAACGCCTGGATGCCCATCCGGTGCAGCGTCGGTGCCCGGTTCAGCAGAACCGGGTGGCTCTTGGTCACTTCTTCCAGGATGTCCCAGACCTGATCGTCTTTACGCTCCAGCATCTTCTTGGCAGACTTGATCGTGTCCGCGTGGCCCAACTCCTTCAGACGGCGGATGATGAACGGCTGGTACAGTTCGAGCGCGATCTTCTTCGGCAACCCGCACTGGTGCAGCTTGAGTTCCGGACCGACGACAATAACCGACCGGGCGGAGTAATCGACCCGCTTGCCGAGAAGGTTTTCGCGGAAGCGACCTTGCTTACCCTTAATCATGTCCGTGAGCGACTTCAGTGGTCGGTTCGACGAACCGAGCACGGGCCGCTTGCAACGGTTGTTGTCAAACAGCGCATCGACGGACTGTTGCAGCATCCGCTTTTCGTTGCGGATGATGACTTCCGGCGCGTTCAAATCGACCAGCTTCTTCAGCCGGTTGTTGCGGTTGATGATCCGGCGGTACAAGTCGTTCAAGTCGGACGTGGCGAAGTTGCCCGAATCGAGTAACACCAGCGGTCGCAGGTCCGGCGGGATCACCGGGATGCAATCGAGGACCATCCATTCACACTTGTTCGACGAGTCGCGCAGCGCTTCAACCGTCTTCAACCGCTTGACGAGGTCTTTGGTGCGTTGCTTGGACGCCTTTTCGCCCTTGAGCATTTCCTTGTCGAGCCGTTCGCGCAGGTCGCGGGAAACATCGACGAGGTTGAGCTTTTCGAGAAGCTTCTTGATCGCTTCTGCGCCCATGTCCACTTCAAACGTGTCGCCGAATTCTGCGCGGTAATGGCGGAACTCGTCTTCCGTCAGGAGTTGCCGCTCCTTCAGGGCCGTCTCACCGGGGTCCACGACGACGTAGTCTTGGAAATAGATGATCTTTTCCAAGCTCGTGGTCTTCATGTCCAACAGCGTGCCGAGGCGGGACGGCATCGCTTTGAAGAACCAGATGTGGACAACCGGCGCGGCCAATTCAATGTGGCCCATTCGCTTGCGGCGCACGCGGCTGTGCGTGACCTTCACGCCACAACGGTCGCAGATCATTCCCTTGTACTTCATCCCGCGATACTTACCGCACGTACATTCCCAGTCCTTCTCCGGCCCGAAAATGCGTTCGCAGAACAACCCGTCTTTCTCGGGGCGATACGTCCGGTAGTTGATCGTCTCCGGCTTCCTCACTTCACCGAACGACCACGAACGAATGTCGTGCGGACTAGCCAAGCTAATCCGCACCGCACCATAGTCGTTAATCCGGTCATAGTTCCCGGTCTCAGCAGCCGTCGCGGGAGCAGCGGTACTCATATTGAAATCCCCTTAGTATCGGGAGGTGAACATCTCATATTTTGGTGGTCCGTTTGGACACCAGTTCCCCAGTTTTCAGGCTGAAAGCCTGGGAGAACATAGCCCAGGGCGAGCCGCTTCGGCGACGCCCTGGGTACACGGATCGTAATTTACTGCAGTCTGAAGGACTGCGAGCCATAAGCTTCACACGATTGCTCGCAGCCTTTCAGGCTGCAGCGTGGTTGGGATCGTCCCCAGGGCGTCGTCGCAAAGCCTCCTCGCCCTGGGCTAAGTTCTTCCAAGCCTTCAGCCTGAGAACTCAAAATGTTCGACAGTGTAGTGAACAAATTCTCCACCAACTTTCGTGACGCCTACACGGCTACACCCGCTTCTTCTCCAGTTGCATGTTGAGGCCGAGGCCGCGGATTTCGTGGGTGAGAACGTCGAAGCTGGCGGGCGTGCCGGCTTCGAGGGTGTTCTCGCCTTTGACCATGCTCTCGTAGATCTTCGTCCGGCCTTCCACGTCGTCGGACTTGACCGTGAGAAGTTCCTGGAGGATGTACGCCGCACCGTAGGCTTCGAGCGCCCACACTTCCATTTCCCCGAAGCGTTGGCCCCCGAAGCGGGCCTTGCCGCCCAGCGGTTGTTGCGTGATGAGCGAGTACGGCCCGGTCGCCCGCGCGTGAACTTTGTCATCCACAAGGTGGTGCAACTTCAGCATGTACAGGTAACCGACGGTGACCGGCTGCTCGAACCGATCCCCGGTGCGACCGTCGTACAACACGCTCTTGCCGGTGTCGGGCAAGCCCGCTTCCTTGAGGGCGCTGCGAATTTCTTCCTCGTCCGCACCGTCGAAGACCGGCGTGACGGCTTTGAAGCCCAACCGTGCGGCGGCGAAGCCGAGGTGGGTTTCGAGAATCTGGCCCACGTTCATCCGGCTTGGCACGCCGAGCGGGTTCAGAATGATGTCAACCGGCGTACCGTCTTTCAGGTACGGCATGTCCTCTTCGGGGAGGATCTTCGAGATGACCCCCTTGTTCCCGTGGCGACCGGCCATCTTGTCACCGACGGAAATGACCCGCTTGGTGGCAACATAAACCTTGACCATTTGCTGCACGCCACTTTGCAGTTCGTCACCACGCGACAAGGAGTGCAACTTGCGATCTTGCTCGTCGATGAAGAACTGAATCCGTTCCCAGTGGCGGTTGTAAATCTTCTGCACCGGCTTCGACTTGTCCGGCGACCGGAGGTCGAGGTTTTCGAGCTTGAACGCCTTGGCCTGTTCCGAAACGATCTTGTCGTCCTTCTCGGACCCCAGCACCTTGCCGGTGTTCGGGTCTTTGAGGTCTTTCTTGTCGAGGACTTCGGCGAGGGCTTCGATGAACTCGCGGAACTGCTCGGCGATCTTCTCCGAGTAGGTGGCGTTGATCTCCTTCTCGCGCTTCGCAATTTCTTTCTTCTCGTCTTCGCTCATGCTCGCCTTGCGGCTAAACCGCAGGGCTTCGATGACGACGCCTTCCACGCCCGATGGCACTTCCAACGAGTCGTTTTTAACGTCTTCACCCGCACGACCGAAGATGGCGTGAAGGAGTTTTTCTTCCGGCGTCAGTTCCGACCGCGACTTCGGCGACACCTTGCCGACCAGGATGTCCCCCGGCTTCACGAACGTCCCGACGCGGACGATGCCGTTCTCGTCGAGGTTGTTCAGGGCCTTCGGCGACACGTTCGGGATGTCGCGGGTGAACTCTTCCTTGCCCAACTTCGTTTCGCGGATTTCGATGTCGAACTCTTCGATGTGAAGCGAAGTGTACGTGTCGTTCTTCACCAGCCGTTCGCTGATGATGATCGCGTCTTCAAAGTTGTAACCTTCCCACGACATGAACGCCACGAGCACGTTCCGACCCAGCGCTAGCTCCCCTTGATAGGTCGCGGCACCGTCGGCCATGATCGTGTTCTTCTTGACCTTCTGGCCAATTTTGACGATCGGGCGTTGGTTCAAGCAGGTCCGTTCGTTGAGGCCGTGGTACTTGCGCAGCACGTACTCGCGGACGATCTTGTCTTTTTCTTCAACCTTGATGCGTTCGCCATCGACGTACACAATGACGCCGTCTTCCTGCGCCCGGACCAACATCCCGGAGTGGCGGGCGACTTCCTTTTCGAGACCCGTGCCGACGATCGGCGGTTCGGTCACGAGCAGTGGCACCGCTTGCCGCTGCATGTTCGATCCCATGAGTGCCCGGTTCGCGTCGTCGTGTTCAAGGAACGGGATCAACCCCGCACTCACGCCGACCATCTGCTTCGGCGACACGTCGATGTGGTCAATCTGGGCCGACGCAATCGACCCGAGTTCGCCGGTGATCCGCCCGTTAACGCGGTCTTGGTTAATCTTGCCCTTGTCGTCGGTCGGCGTATCCGCCGGCGCGAGCTTAAGTTTCGATTCTTCGTCGGCCCGCAGTTTCACAACTTCTTGGGACAACTTGAGGTCTTTCACTTCGCGGTACGGCGTCGTGAGGAACC
The DNA here is from genome assembly GCA_043785105.1 of Fimbriiglobus sp. GTDB lineage: Bacteria > Planctomycetota > Planctomycetia > Gemmatales > Gemmataceae > Fimbriiglobus. Next base: position 18,301 of record JAYVXO010000216.1, on the reverse strand, counting down.
CGTACTCGTCGATCTCCGCGAAGATGGCGAGCGACGAAATCAGACCGATGTTCGTGCCTTCCGGCGTCTCGATCGGGCAAATCCGACCGTAGTGCGAGATGTGAACGTCACGCACTTCAAAGCCAGCGCGTTTCCGGTTCAAGCCGCCTGGCCCGAGTGCGGACAACCGCCGCTCGTGGGTCAATTGCGCGAGCGGGTTGGTTTGGTCCACGACCTGCGACAACTCGGACCGCCCAAAGAAATACTCGATCGCCGCCGAAACGCTCTTCGGGTTGATGAGCGTGCGCGGCGTCATTTCTTCCGCATCCTTGATCGCCATCCGCTCTTGCACGGTGCGACGCAGCTTCAAGAATCCCTTGCGGAGTTCGTCGGCAGCCAGTTCGTCGATCGTCCGCAAACGGCGATTCCCGAGGTGGTCGATGTCGTCCACGCCACCCTTGCCGGCCCGCAGGTCGAGCATGTACTTGATGGCGTTGACGAAGTCCACGGCCCGCAAGGTCATCTCAGTCTCGGGCACCGTTTGGTCGAACTTCCGGTTGATGCGGAACCGACCAACACGACCGAGCCGATAACGGTTCGGGTCGAGGAACTTTTCGCGGAACAGTTCGCGGGCTTTTTCAAGCTGGGCGGGGTTGCCCGGACGAAGCCGTTGATAAATCTTCAGTAGTGCGGCTTCGTGGGACGCATTGTCACTCGGCAAGTCTTCGGACAACGAGTTCAGAACAATCGCGTCCTTCGGCGTCGGCATGGCGACGACTTCCTTCAACTGCGACAGCATCGCCTTATCGACCGCGTTGGCCGTGAACGGCTTACCGCTATCGACGTAGACTTCCCCCGTTTCCGGGTCGATCACGTCGTCAATCGCAATCATCGGCGGGATGCTAGTTTCGACATCGCCGAGCAAGCGGGACCGCGTCTCTTTGGCGTTCAGCTTGATCGTTTCTACGGCGTGGAATTCACGAATCAGCGCGGACGTGGTCGAGTACATCGGGTCCATCGCACGAAGCAGCGTCAACGCGGAAAACTTGCCGGATTGGTCGATGCGCACGCCGAGCGTGTCCTTTTTCGTGCAGTTGATCTCGATCCAGCTACCCCGTTCCGGAATGATCCGGCACGAGTGCATGTCCTTGTCCGCTTCCCGTTCGACGACGAAATCGACGCCCGGCGAGCGGTGCAGTTGCGACACGACCACCCGTTCGGCCCCGTTGATGATGAACTCACCCCCGCCGATCATGATGGGCATGTCGCCGAGATAGACTTCTTCTTCAACCGCCGTGCCGTCGGCTTTCCGCAAGCGCAACCAGACGCGGAACGGACGGCCATACGTCAGCCGCAATTGGCGACATTCATCGGGGTCGTACCGCGGTTTGCCGAGTTCGTACTTGACGTACTCCAGTGAGATCTTCTTGTCGTAGCTTTCGATCGGGAAAATTTCCCGTAGAACGCCTTCTAACCCGGTCGGGCTGCGGCGGTCGAAGGCCACTTCGAGTTGAAGAAATCGGTCATAAGACCGAGTTTGAATGTCAGTCAGCGGTGGAACAGGCGCGGCATCGCCGAAACGACCGAAGTTGCGCTCAACTGTCGGGGCGATGATCCGCACGGCCGGAATGGCCATCGTGTCACTCCTTCCCGGAAACGGAAGAACGGCGACGAAAGCCATTTCCACACACTGTGGCAACGGGGCTTGCGGCGTCCGGGAGAATACGTTATTGGTTAAGAGACAGTTGCACGGCGCGCTGACAACCGGGGCTTCTTGGCACCCCATCACCCCAAGGCGACGGAGCATCAATGACCCTGGTTCGACTACTCGGGTTCACTGTGAACGACTGGAGTTGACATCCAGAGAGTTGAAGCAAGTGGGTAGCGCGCATTTTCACCACTGGCTGCACGAGGCGGAAGGCAAACCACCCAAGACGAATCTCAAGTCGTGTGCCAAAACCGGAAAAGACCACAAACTTTGTTGACAAATACATAATACCCGGACGAGGGCGGTTCGACCACCCAGTCCGGGCATTTTTTTTGCTACTGACCTTACGCTGGCTTAATTTCAACCTTGCCGCCTTCTTTTTCGATCTTCGCTTTGAGGTCTTCGGCGGTTTTCTTGTCAACGTTTTCCTTAATTGACTTCGGCGCGCCTTCGACCGTGGCCTTGGCTTCGCCGAGACCTTGAGCCGTGATTTCACGGACTACTTTGATCACGCCGATCTTCTTCGCGGGATCAAACCCAGTGAGAATCACGTTGAATTCAGTCGCTTCCACGACGGGTGCTGCCACGGCAGCCGGTGCCGCTGGACCACCGCCACCACCGCCGCCCGCTGCGGGTTCGATCTTGTGGGTTTCTTTGAGGTACTCTTTTAACTCAACCGCTTGCTTGAGGGTGAGGTTGGCGAGTTTGTCGCCGAGTTCTGCAATCGCGCTCATAGTTTTAATCCTTGTGTAGGAAGCTTCGGTGCCGGTTGAAGCAATCCGGCGACGATGCGTAATAGCTAAAGTTCAGGGTGAGAAAAATTCCAACGAACCGGGATTGTTCGATCCCGGTAGTCTTCGTGGTCGTGTTAGCTAGCAGCCGGTGCCGCTTCGGTGACTTCGGCAGGAGCAGCCTTTTCAGCCGCCGCTGCCGCTTTTTCAGCAGCATCTTCGATCGTGTGGACCAAGCCGGCCAGTTCATTCACCGGACCCATAATGGCGGCGAGTAGGTTCGCCCCTGGTCCGAGGATCGTCCCGAGAACTTCGGCGACGGCCTCTTCGCGGGTCGGCATCTTTTTGGCGTCGGCGAGTGACACCGGGTTGCCGTCCGCAACAGCGGTTTTCACTTTGAACTTGTCCGGCGCCTTGGCGTCTTTCTTCGCGTCCTTGATCGCCGTATCAACCGAGTTGCTGAGTTCCTTGATGTTGGCGCCGCCCCAACACAATAGGGTCGTGCTACTCCACACGTCGCCGGTGTTGATGCCGTTTTCGTTGAAGATTTTCTTGGCGTAGGAGTTCTTCACCATCTGGACGCGGATCTTTTTCGCCCGCAACGTCTTGCGGAACTGGAAGTCCGTCGCAGCGTCCACCTTGATTGGCTCGATGACGATGTAGTCTTTCGCGCTGCCGAAAGCCTTACGAAGCGTATCGAGTTCGAGGGCTTTAATTTTCTTGCTCATGTCTTACCCGTGCGGTGTCCGCAGTTAGATGTGTTAGGTCGCCATCCGGATACCGGGGCACATTGTGGCCGACAACACGACGCCGTTGATGTAGTTGCCTTTGACGCCCGACGGCTTAGCCGCCCGCACGGTTTCGACGAAGGTCGTAATATTCTCGATGAGCTTTTGATCGTCAAAGCTCATCTTGCCGACACCCGCGTGGATCTGACCTGTCTTATCGGAGCGGTATTCGACTTTACCCGCCTTGAATTCCTTCACGGCGGCAGCGATGTCTCCGCCAGCCGAAACCACAGTACCGGCTTTCGGGGTGGGCATCAGGCCGCGTGGCCCGAGCACTTTCCCGAGACGGGAGACTTGACCCATCATGTCTTGCGTGGCGATGGCCACATCGAAGTCAAGAAAGCCTTCTTTTTGGACCTTTTCGACTAAATCCGAACCACCAACGTGGTCAGCACCAGCGGCTTTGGCCTTGGCGACGTTGTCGCCTTGGCAGAACACCGCAACCCGGACTGACTTTCCAATCCCGTTCGGCAATGCCACGCTGCCCCGGACCATTTGGTCCGATTGCGTGGAGTCGATACCGAGGTTGATGTGAAGTTCGACGGTTTCGTCGAACTTCGCTTTCTTAAACCCCTTCAACATCGTGACCGCTTGCTTGATCGGCAGTGCCGCCAACGCGCGGACTTTTTGGTCGATGTTCTTCAGGTGGTTGCGAAGCTTCTTACCCTTGCGGGGCGATTTGCCGGCGCGCTTTTTCTTTTTGGGTGCTTGATCTTGTTGATCTTTGCCCGCAGCCTTCGGTGCTGAAGCTGCCGCAGGAGTGGCAGGTGGGGTGGCGGCTTCGGGAGCCGCTTCTTTGTCATTCGCCATGATTCACAAAACTCCGGTTAGCGGGGGCATTCTGGTTGCACACGAGTGCAGGAAGAACGCAACCCCTCCCACTGGGCCGCGCCGAGTGGTGAAGGAGAAAAATTACAAATAGGACGATTTTGCTGGACTGGCAACGGCTGAGCGTGATTTTCGCGTCATCACTCCGTCACAGTGAGGCCCATACTCCGGGCTGTCCCTGCGATAATTCGCGTGGCATGTTCCACGTCACGGGCGTTCAAGTCGGCGAGTTTCTTTTTCGCAATGTCTTCCACTTGGGCCTTCGTCACGGAGAACCCTTTGTACTTGCCGCCCTTCTTCGAGTCCGCAGGAATCACATCCCCGCCCGCTTTCTTTGTGTGCGGAATCTTCGCGGCGAGCTTCAACAAAACCGCCGCAGGTGGCGATTTGATTTTGAACTCGAAACTTCGGTCCGAATACACCGTGATGACGATCGGGAGCATCATCCCTTTGGTTTCCGGGGCGGCGGTCTTTTCGTTGAATTGCTTCACGAATTGGCCGATGTTCACACCGTGAGAACCCAACGCCGGACCCACGGGTGGTGCGGGTGTCGCCAGACCACCGGGGCATTGCAACTTGACGTAAGCGGTTACCGTCTTGGCCATGTCTCACCTAAACAACGCCTTGCCGCGCACGCCGGACCAAGGTCGTTCGATTAAAAAAGAAGCCCCTCTCCAAAAATGGAAAGGGGTGAAGTTGTGATTGTAGCGAATTCGGGTAGATGTCAAGTGTGTCAAGCTAATTCTTGTCAACCTGCCAGTATTCAAACTCCATCGGCACCGGGCGTCCGAAGATCGTGACCACCACGCTGACCTTCGGCGTTTCGGACGGGTCTTTCGGGGTGCTAATTTCGGTGACTTCGCCTTCCATACTGGCGAAGGCGCCGTCGCGGATGCGGACCTTGTCGCCTTTTTCAAAGTCGAGTTTCACGACCGTCTTCCCCGGCTTGCGACCTGACTTCTTGCCCGCTTCGTCCTTGGAGTCTAACGGGCCGCCGGCGTCACCGAGCATCCGCTGGATGTCGATGTCGGCCATCGGCGACGGCGCGCGACCCGGTGCGGACCCGACAAAATCACCGACGCCCGAAGTCTCGCGGAACAGGTAGAGGATTTGGTCGTTGAATTCGACTTCAGCCATGACGTAACCGGGGAACTTTTTCTTTTCCTTGGTCACGCGCTTTTCTTTGGTCACCTTCTCGCCGTTTTTTGTTTCCTTGACCTTTTTGACTTCGATGACCCGTTCGACCGGGATGAAAACTTGGCCGAAGAACTCTTCGAGTCCTTCGATTTTCACCCGGCGCTCGATGGACGCCTTGATCGACTCTTCCCGCCCACTCGTGACCTTGACGATGTACCACTTCTTGTTGCTCGGCGGAACAACTGGCTCCGCATCGAGGGCAATAACCGGAAGAGTTATCTCCGGAATGTCCACGAGCGTTTCATTCGCAGCATCGGCAGCGACGTGGGCGACCGATTCAACTTCGCCTTCAACGGCGGTTGCATGGGGTTCAGCCGCGTTCATAGTTGTGTGATCTTTAGTCATGGCTCACCCGAGAGGAACAGGGGGGCGAACAGGTTACCAATCGACTTTCTTGCCTTGGACCGAGTCAACAACCGCACCCGTCGTTTGGGACTTTGGTGGCAGCACGCCGATAAACGGCCGGCTGAGTAGCCAACTCCAAAACAAATCCACCGTGAACAAAAACACGGTCAAAAGCAACACAGTAATCAACACGACAATGGTGTCCTGGACGAGCCGCTTGCGGGTGGACCACGACACCTTGTTCATCTCGGCTTCGGTGGCGATCAAGAAATCGGCGAAGCTAGGAGCGTTGACGGCACGCCATGCGATCCAGAAGGTGGCGATTCCCAACAACAGGGGGACCGAGTAACCCAGATCGGTTAGGAGCGTCAAAGTGAAGCCATTGGTGAACGGAATGGGAAGATCCCAGTTCCCGTCCAGCATGTTGTGCGAAATCAGCGAATAAACACCCGACCAGCCGATAATTAGCAAGCCGATGAGCGTGTACCGCCGTGCTTTCAAGCCTTGCGTTCGTTTGTAGACGAACAGGCTCAGTAGCCCTTCGTTTTCGAGCGTGTGCATGATCGCTTCGCCGCGATCCGATGCCAAACCTCGGTACGTCAAACCCAGCAACGCACCCAGAACGACCAGCGTGATCGGCAGTCCCAATGAGGAGTCTTCAAGCTTCAATCCCACCGCACGCACGATGAAAAAGATTGCAATCGCAGCCGAGATGACCAGGAAAATCCCACCACGAATTCCGCTGGGTGGACTCGCACCGGCGAGCAGTGACCCGACCCACACGAAGACTGCAATGGCTGTGAGTTGTGCCACAACTTTGAGCGCCGCATCGACTAACGAGCCGAGCGGTGCCAGAACCGGGCTAACGGATTGTGCCCAGACTAACGGAATCGCGTAAGCAGCGACACCAATGCCAATCAGTAGAAACGCTGCGCCGGCGATGCTGGCAAGAACCAACTTCGTGCGAGGATTCGATGTCGTGACTGGCTTATTCGGCTGGACGGCGGTTGCCATACCCATCCTTCTCCCGACCTTGACAAATTTGAGACAACCAGGCCGACGAGGTTTAGGGAGTGAAGAGGCCAGCGCGTCATGCGCTGGCCTAGCTTGTTTCCCGTTATCACCTTGCCGACTTTGGTCACCGGATGATTCGACTGCACTGAAACTCGGTCAACAGGTGCGATAGGAATTGAACCTATAACCTGCGGTTTTGGAGACCGCCGCTCTGCCAGTTGAGCTACGCACCTAGATTTCGTGGGCGAATAGCGTTGGGAGAGAAGCGAGTTCAGAAGACAACGGACTTCGTTTTAATCTGATCTCGCCCCATACCCGCCGTAATCCCACTCCGGGCCCATTTGGTCATTAAACCAGAATCTTGACGACCACACCCGAACCGACGGTCCGGCCGCCTTCGCGGATGGCGAACCGGAGGCCATCGTCCATTGCGACTGGCATCCCGTCCATCAGTTCCACTTCGACTTGCACGTTGTCGCCGGGCATGCACATTTCAACGCCAGCCGGGAGTTTGATGCTACCCGTTACGTCCGTGGTGCGGAAGTAGAACTGTGGTTTGTACCCACTGAAGAACGGCGTGTGACGACCACCTTCGTCTTTGCTCAACACGTAAATGTTGGCTTCAAACTTGGTGTGCGGGGTGATGCTACCCGGCTTGGCGATCACCTGACCGCGTTCGATGCCGTCCCGGTCAATGCCCCGCAGCAACACGCCGACGTTGTCGCCCGCAATTGCTTTGTCCAGAGTCTTCTGGAACATTTCGATCCCGGTGATCGTGGTCTTGATGTTGTCTTTGCGGAGGCCGATGATTTCCACGTCGTCGCCGACTTTGGCCGTGCCACGTTCAACGCGACCCGTTGCCACCGTACCCCGACCTTTGATCGAGAAGACGTCTTCGACGCTCATCAGGAGCGGCTTTTCTTCTTCCCGGATCGGCTGGGGAATGTAGGTGTCGAGGGCAATCATTAACTCGTCGATCGACTTCGAGCCGGGGCCGTCGGTCGTCGCGTTTTCGAGGGCGTCTTTCGATTGACCACGAATGATCGGGATCTCATCGCCGGGGAACTCGTACTTGTTGAGCAGTTCCCGAATTTCCATTTCGACGAGGTCGAGCAATTCGGGGTCGTCAACCGTGTCCACCTTGTTCATGAACACCACGAGGCGCGGCACGCCGACTTGGCGAGCCAACAGCACGTGCTCTTTCGTCTGGGGCATCGGGCCGTCGTTGGCGGCCACGACCAGGATTGCGGCGTCCATTTGGGCGGCGCCGGTAATCATGTTCTTGATGTAGTCGGCGTGGCCGGGACAGTCGATGTGGGCGTAGTGCCGGTTCGGGGTTTCGTACTCGACGTGCGAAACCGCGATCGTCACGGTCTTGTTCGCGTCCCGAACGGTACCGCCCTTCGCAATATCTTGGTAGTTCTTAAACGCGGTCTTGTTCTTGAACCCTTGCCGCGCGACGATTGCCGCCGTCAGCGTGGTTTTACCGTGGTCAATGTGGCCAATGGTGCCAACGTTGACGTGTGGTTTGTTCCGTTCAAATACGCCCTTCGCCATCGTAAATCTCCGCTGGTGCGACCCAGACATTGCGACCGGATGCCGGTCGAGCGCCAACTCGGCGACGACGTGGACCCGCTTTCGGTTCAAAGGACAGACAATCGCCCAATCCCGTAGCCCTTCGTGATATGACTATTGTAGGGCTTCGGCTAAGCCGAACCCAAAAGTCACTCACGACGGACGAAAGGCGGGTCAACCCCGCCGTTCAAAAGCTGTTGATGGGAATCGAACCCATGACCTCTTCCTTACCAAGGAAGTGCTCTACCAGCTGAGCTACAACAGCGATTTTTCAAGCCTACCGGACCGAGTCCGGCAGGCGATTTATACGAGAGTCAGACTTATTCGACCAGAGCGGGAGACGGGATTTGAACCCGCAACAGCTTGCTTGGAAGGCAAGTACTCTACCGTTGAGTTACTCCCGCGTGGGGTAGTGGATAGTGAGAAGTGGATAGAGGTAGAAAAACCGGATCAGTCTTTTTTCTACCTCTATCCACTTCTCACTATCCACTGACCACTACTAATGGGTAGAGAGGGATTCGAACCCCCGATCTCGTGAGAGGCCAGATTTACAGTCTGGTGCAATAGACCACTCTGCCATCTACCCGGTATTCAACATCAATCAACGGAAAGCTCACAGTGGGACTCGAACCCACGACCTACGGTTTACAAAACCGTTGCTCTACCAACTGAGCTACGCGAGCAGTACGACGCCTCGCAGTGAATGCTTAACATTATGGCCGGGTACGGCCGCCTTCAAGCCGAATTTACCGAACAGTAACAACTTGGGTGAGTGTCACGTAAGTTGGCACCGAATTGTCGAGGTTTGGCGACCGCGTTAGCGGTCGAGGATTGTAGCCACGGGTGGAGCGCTTCGCGGAACCCGTGGAACGGGATGCTCCACGACTCAACTGCCCTGAAGGGGCAGAGGAATTCCGTCGCCCCTTCAGGGCGAGTGTTGGGTGGGTGTTACTGTCCACGGGTTGCGCTTCGCTTCACCCGTGGCTACACTCCGGTGCCCCTTCAGGGCACAAAGCCAAGACTGCAATTCAACGATTCGCAACATCGACGACACTCACTCAATAAGCCTAATTTAGATCATTCGGGAATCCGCGTTGAACGGACATCCCGAACCGCGTTTAGGTTCGGGTGAATCACGGCATTAGCCCCAGTTTGCGGAGTTGTGCCTGGGTGTCGGTGTTCCACACATAAATCGCTGGCAACGCGGGGTCACTGGCTTCGTAGCCGGGTGAACGGGGCAGCCCGGCGATGCGGTACGTTTTGCCGTCCCCGATCACGGGTAGCAAATATCGCCCCGCGTTCACGCTTCCCTTCGCACCCGGCGGCATTGCGGAGGGCAAGTTTAGCACTTCAATACTTGTGCCACCGGGAATCGGCTCGCCGCGAATCGTCTCGGATACCGTTGCCATCGAATTCGGCAGCCCGTCATTGCCCACAGTCAGTTCCGCCACGATGAGTTGTGTCGCGGCGGTGAGTTGGGCACGGGAGATGACCACGGTTTTGCCCTTCTGGGCGACGGCCAACGCCAGCCACCCGAGCCAGCCCAAGAATGCAAGTAATGCGACGATGAACCGGAGACGTGCAAAAATCATCGGTGCCCTTTCCGTGGCTCGCCTATTGTGAGTTCAAACTCATCCGTCAGGACTTGGTCGAGATCGAACAGTTCGTGAAAATCATCCGGCTCATCGCGGTCCGATTTGCTCAGCCGTTCGGCTTTGATGAGGTTGAACACGATCGCACCGAAGTCGTCTGTTTTGCGGATGCCCCACTGCTTGAAGACGATCGGCGCCATCATGCCGAATTCGAGTACCGCCAGTTCGCAGCCGCCACGGACCAGTTCAGCGCCCGATATATGATAGTCCGCTTCGGGGTCGTCCTCTTCTTGCGGGGCACGACCAAGTTGTTCCTGGGTGAACCCGACGCAGTCGCAGACAAAATCGTATGCCTCATAGGCATACCGGGAATCTTCACGGATCAATTCGAGAAGCTTAGGGTCCACGGGCACTCCTGATTAGTCGTGAGGGTGACGGCGATCAGGTGATCGGTTGTGCGGCGAGAGTTTTTCACACAACCCCAACACCGAACCGCCTTCGCTCACAACCGGGACAACACTTCATCCACGGTCACCGGCAAGCGGCGACCGTCTTCAAACTCGATCAACAGTCGGCGGGCGAGAACTTCCTGGGCCAGAACTCGACCTTGCCCCTTGCTGGTCACGACCCGCGACCCGACGGGCGGTAGGATCGCTTGGAATTCTTCGTAGACATCCTGCTCGAACCGCAAGCAACACTTGAGCCGCCCGCACCGCCCCGAGATTTTCGTGGGGTCGAGCGTCGATTTTTGCAGCTTCGCCATCCGCATACTCACGGGCGGCATCACCACCATGTGGGTGTTACAGCAGACCGGCTTCCCGCAATCGCCGTAGTCCGCGAGCAACTTGGCTTCATCGCGCACGCCGATTTGCCGCAGTTCGATTCGCGCATGGAATTCGCGGGCCATGCTCTTGACCAGTTCCCGGAAGTCCACGCGGCTATCCGAGAGAAAATAGAACACAACCCGTTCGCCGCCGAACAAATGTTCCACGTCCACGATCTGCATCGCCAACTTGTGCTGAACGATCAGTTCGCGGCCCGTCGTGTACTCGCGTTTCTGGATGTCCACGATGTCAGCAATCCGTTTGCGGTCTTCGGCATTCGCACACCGGACCAGTTGCCCGCTGGTCGGCTCCGGGATTGCAGCGACGGCTTGCGGGGTCGCGGGGCAAAGCAATTCGCCGGCTTCTAATCCGCGATCACTGCGGATAATCACCGTTTCCTGCCGACGAAACACGAAGTCGAGGTCCGCCGTGAACACCCCGATGAACCGCATCACGCCGTGGCGAACGAGGTATTTGGCACCTGTTTTCGGCGTTGTGGACCCAATATCCGGCTGTGCGATCATGGTGCGTTTTACAATCGAGGTCAGGTCTGAGTGCGGGGAAGAGGCCAGCACTCGTCGCTATCTTGTGCAGAACGGCCTACAGATGCAACTCAACCACGTCTTTATCCTGCAAGATATGATCGCGGCCAACCGTTTGTCCGTCGAACGCACCACTGCCCCAGACCCGTGCGGACTTCAATCCGTCTTCAAAGTCGTTGTGAACACGCGGTGCGAATTCTTGAATCGAAGCGCCGATGGGGCACGTGAACGGGCTGTCCATTTGCGGCGGTTTGCCGGGCAGTTTCGTGTAAATCCGCATCACGCCGAGCCGGTCGTAGATGGCTTGGCGTAACTCGACCAAGCCGGTGCCACTCTCGGCGGAGACGAGCAAGAACGGGTAACGGTCCGCGAAAGTCTCTTTCGCAATTTCGAGGCGAATATCAGCAGCCTCGTCGTCGCACTTATTGGCAACCAAGAGCGTCGGCATGGAATACGTTGTCGGGTCATCATCGACAGGATTCACTTGATTCACGAGTTCACGCTTGGCCAACTTCAACCGATCCAGCACCATTTGCGTCGCAGCGGCCCCGTCATCGTCGGCGAGATCGAGAAACAAAACTGCTGCGTCCGCAGCACGGGTGATGTCGGTGATGAAGTGTTCGTAGTGGTCCGAGGTGATCGGCGGCAGATCGACGAGTTGAACGCGAACGTCTTCGTAATCCATCATCCCCGGTGCCGGTTCGCGGGTGGTAAACGGGTAGGGTGCGACCGCCGGGGTTGCCTTCGTGAGCTTGGACAGCAGCAACGATTTCCCCGCGTTCGGCGGGCCGAGGAACACGACTTGCCCAGCACCTTGCTTCGGGATTTTGTAAACGCCGTGGGCCACTTTCTTCGGCCCAGACTTCTCCTGCTCGATCGTGTCGGAGAGTTCACTAATTTTGGTCTTGAGTTCCGCCTGCACTTTCTCGCTGGCTTTGTGCTTCGGCAGAATCACCCACATTTCCCGCAGTGCGACGAGCTTTTCTTCAGGCGTGCGAGCCTTCTTGTAACGCGCTTCCGCATCGTGGTATTGCGGCGGGAGGTTCACGGCCATGACGACGACTCAGTGCGTGGGGGGTGTTCAACGGGTGGCGTATTGTGCGAGTTCTCAGCCGCGTGTCTACCGCAACTGCTAAACGGTCACGATACAGCGCCGAAGCGTTCCCGCAACATTTGCCAGGAATCATTGGTCGCGGTCAAGTGGTTCGCGGAGAGGTCGAGTTGCCGAAGGCTGGACAATGACGAAGTATTCGCCAATAGCACGATCGCGTCATCTCCAAGGCCATTCCGCGACAAGTTGAGTGATTCCAATTGCTGCAAATACGGTGATGCCAAAAGTTCCCGCAAGCCGTTCAGACCGATCTGGTTGCCGTCAAGGTTGAGTTTGCGAAGCTTCAGCAAATGCGGCGATTGAGCCAATTTCGCCATGAACGGTTGCACCGCCACGAGCCGCACTTCCCGTAGCGGACCCAGGCGAAATAGCTCGTCACCCCGGCTAATGAACGCCCGCCCGCTGACGGAGACACCGATCAGAAGGCCATCTTCGTAGGCGTGATCTTGGACATCCAATCCGCTCAGAAGAATCTTGTCCGGAAACAATAATTCCGACGGGTGCGGCGCGCAGGACGACGGGTTCCACGCCATCCGACGAAACGCTTCGGGGGGAAGTGGCGTCTTCAACCGACGGGGAAAACGCTTTGCATCCGATCGACCGAACATAGACTAATCCTGCATTCACAAGGACTCGATTGGGACTTTGCTCACGATACGCCTGATTCCCGTGCTTCGTCAACGGACTCTGCTATGCCCGAACTCTTTGACCGAATCCAAGAAGCCTCTGCCGCGATCCGCAAGACTTGGAGCGGCGTTCCCAAGGTCGGGATTATCCTCGGGACGGGGCTTGGAAAACTTGCGGACGACATCACGGCGGAGGCGAAGTTCCCCTACGAAAGCATTCCGCACTTCTTGCATTCGACGGCGCCGTCGCACAAAGGGCAACTGGTGTGCGGGCAATTGGGCGGTCAGACGGTAATGGCGATGGAAGGGCGATTCCATAGCTACGAAGGCTATTCACTGCAAGACATCACCTTCCCGGTTCGTGTGATGAAGGCGTTGGGTTGCGAGATTCTGATTGCCAGCAACGCTTGTGGCGGCATGAACCCGCAATACAGCGCGGGCGATATTATGCTGATCGAAGACCACATCAATTTGCTCGGCGACAACCCGTTGATCGGCCCGAACGACACCCGACTTGGCGAACGCTTCCCGGATATGTGTTTTGCCTACGACCGCGAGTTGTTGAGGCTGGCGAAGACCGTGGCACTCAACCAAAAGATCCCGGTTCAACAGGGAGTGTATGTTGCAGTGAGTGGACCGAACTTGGAAACGCGGGCGGAGTATCGGTTCTTGCGCACGATCGGTGCGGATGTTGTGGGTATGTCCACGGTGCCGGAAGTGATCGTTGCCGTGCATTCCGGGATGCGTAGCCTGGGGCTATCCGTCATCACGGATATGTGTTTGGCCGATTCGCTGCAACCCGTCAGCCTTGCGGAAATCATTCATACCGCCAACACGACCGAACCCAAACTCCGGGCACTGGTACGCGGCATCATCGCGGAACTGTGATGATCCGGGAATCTCACCCCTTCACACAGCGTAGGTCAACACGGTACAATCAGATCAACCGATTGATTCAACACCGAAGGTCTCACGCAGGGGCGTGGGGTGATTTCACCACGGAGGCGCAATCCGATGCCCAGCCCTTTCCCTGGGATGGACCCGTTTCTGGAAGATCCCAAACTGTGGTCCGCGTTCCATCACCAAATGGTTGCGGCGTTGTATCAACTGCTGTTGCCCGGACTCGTGGACAAGTATCGAGCCAGGATCAGTGTTCGGCAGTACGTTTCGGAAATGCCGCTCTTCACGTCCATGATCCGTGAACAACACAGCGAAGAGTTCATCGAGATTCGGGCACGCACAGACAATCGGCTTGTGACCCTGGTTGATGTGGTCAGTCTCGGGAACAAAATGACCCCAAGCGGACGAACCGAGTATCTGGCTACGCGGCAGCAAGCGTTTCAACAACGGGCCGGGGTTGTGGAAATTGACCTCATCACGCAAGGGAAAGCCACGCTCGATTTTTCCCGTGATGGACTGCCCGAGTACGACTACGCCACAACGGTCACCCGGAGCGTGACACCCGATCGGTTTGAAATTTACACCGCCACCATTCAGAAGCGGTTGCCGAAATTCAAACTCCCCCTGGCAGCCGACGACCGCGATACGGTTGTGGATCTTCAAGTGGCAATGGCCCGCGCGTTCGACCAAGGTGACTTCTCAAACCAACTGGATTACACAGGCAGCCTACCCGTTGACGTGAAGCTCACGCTGGATAACCGAACGTGGGTTCAGAACTGGTTAGAACAGCAGAACATCCGCTAATCGAGCAAACGTAACTAAGGGTTAACAGTACGTTGCTGGCAGACAGAATTTTCATGTCTCACTGGGAATTACGGCTTGGGAACAAATCCAATCTCAAACTTTCACTAAGTTCCTGCCGTGTCGGGCGTCGTGTGATGTAAGTTAAAGCACGCGACTCGTTCAACTTGACCCTTTAACTTGAACGAGAGTCCAGGCCGGTCACAGGAAATGGATTGGTCTATGACGACGGTGCCACACATTTTGCCGGATCTGACGTCCACCCCTGGCCCGAATCTCACCGTTGCCATCCTTCGGAGACTCGTCACCACGGGCGTGATCCCCAACGACGCCTGGGACGCGCTCTCGGTCGCGGATCGAGAGTCGATCACGGCCTGTCGTGAGTTGAGTCAGTTATCGGAAGCACTCATTGCACGTCGGCTGCTGACACCGTATCAAGCAGGGCGTGTCCGGGCGGGGGTCGTGAACGGGTTGATCCTGGGGAACTTCCGCGTCCTGGAAAAAATCGGCTCCGGTGGAATGGGGGTCGTGTTCCGGGTTGAACACCAGAAGCTGCGAACACCGGCGGCGATTAAAGCCCTGTTCGTCGATGGGGTCAAAAACCGCCGCAGCATTGAGCGATTCTTCCTCGAGATTCGCGCCGTTGCGACATTGCGCCATCCGAATATCGTGACCGCCATCGACGCGGGGGAAGAACCCCATGCCGGACCCGACGGGCAAGCGGTCCCGTACCTCGTGATGGAATACGTCCCCGGTCGGAACCTGGATGATCTGGTCACGCAAGAAGGACCGCTTTCCGTTCCTCGTGCCTGCCAACTCGCCCACCAAATTGCCGACGCCCTGACCGAATCGCATCGCAACGGACTCATTCACCGGGACATCAAGCCCTCGAACATCATCGTCACCCCGGACGGCCAAGCGAAACTGCTCGACTTCGGCATTGCCCGGTTGCCGACGCCCGACGACCGCCTCACGCAAGAGGGTGCCAGACTCGGCACGATCGGGTACATGGCACCGGAGCAGGCCCTGAACCCGCGCGATGTCGATGACCGGGCGGACATTTTCGGCCTCGGGGCCACGCTGTATTTCGCGTTAACCGGGCAAGACCCGTTCGTCCCGCCGAGTGGTGCGATGACGGCGAGCAAGCCGCCGTCGCTTGCCGACTTCCGAACGGACATCCCGAAAGGTCTGGATGCGGTTCTTAGTCACATGATGGCGTTGAAACTCGACCGCCGAACCAAATCCGCTGCCGATGTGATGCGGGAACTCTCCCCGTACCTCGGGTGGACCCAGACGGCGCCCAAGTCGTTCACCCCCGGTCAAGGCATTCCCAAACTGGATTTGAGCGGCCCGCTTTCCAATCGTTTCCCCGCCAGCGCAGCCGTTGCCCAACTCCCGATCCCCGCCGGGCATTCGGACAAGCACGCCCGCACCTACCGGGTGTTGATCGTTGATGACGAAGAACCCGTTCGCCGCGTCTGCCGACTCGCCTTGCAACAAGAACCCATGACGTGCGAAGAAGTGGAAACCGGACCTGACGCGGTGACTCGCGCCTTGGTGACGCCGTTTGATTTGGTCTTGTTAGACATGGATTTACCGGGGTTGAACGGCGAACACGTGTTACGCAAGATTCGGCAATCCCCACCTGCGCCGCACCTGAAAGTGATTATGCTGTCCGGGCGAAGTTCGGGGGATGATCTGTCCCGACTGCTGGCATCCGGGGCCGATGATTACCTCACGAAGCCGTTCAGCGTCGTGCAACTCCGGGCACGGGTCAAATCGGCGTTACGGCTCAAGGACGCCCAAGACCGCTCGGACTTACTCAGTAAGCAACTGGCGTCGTCGAACGCGGACCTGGAGCGAGCGTTGAACTTGCGGGATAGCGAACTGATTCATGCTCGGGGGGCGATGGTGCTGGCGATGGCGAAACTGGTCGAACAACGTTCGACCGAAACGGGTCCGCACTTGTTGCGGCTCCAACGCTATTGCCGGGTGTTGGCCGAAGCGGCGTCAAGTGTTCCGGCCTTTCGCGGGCGCTTCGATCCGGTCTACGTCCAGTCGATCGAAACTGCGGCACCGTTGCATGACATCGGGAAAGTCGCGGTCCCGGACCACGTGTTGAACAAACCGGGGCAGTTGACGTTTGAAGAAAAAGTGCTGATGCAAGCCCACACCACAATTGGGTTGGACACACTCGCAGAGGTTTCGGCACAGTACCCGTTCGCCACCGGGTTCTTTCACACCGCAATCGAAATCGCCCGCCATCACCACGAACGCTGGGACGGCACCGGCTACCCGGATCGGCTATCGGGTGAATCCATTCCACTGTCGGCACGGCTTGTTGCAATCGGCGATGTTTACGATGCGTTGCGGTCCCGGCGCGTTTACAAACCTGCGTTTTCCCATCAAGCCGCTTGCGAACAAATGCTAGAACGCTCCCCCGGCCACTTTGACCCAGGTCTGATCGAAGTCTTCCGCAGTATTGCTGGCCAGTTCGAGCGGATTTTCCGCGAAGCCACGGATTGATTTTCACCACGAATCACACGAATCGGACGAATAAGAACTGGAGTAGAGGGCTTCAGGATTTATTCGTCCGATTCGTATGATTCGTGGTTAGTTTTGGAGTTCGGAGTTTGCCTGTTTGGCAGCAGCGATGATTTTCGCTTCCCAATGCGGATCGTCGTGGTGAAACGGAAACGTGATGCCACGGCTACTGTTGACAATCGCTCCTAAGCCATCGGTACGAAATGCCGGTTTCACATCGGCAGCGGTGCCACCTTGGGCGCCGTAACCTGGCACCAGGAACCAGACGTTCGGGAGCGCCGTGCGCAACTCGGCTAGCTCCCGTGGGTGAGTCGCGCCAACCACGGCACCCACTGCACCGAGACCACAATCACCGACAGTCGATTCATTCCACGTTCGCACGGCTTCCGCGACGTGACGGTACAGTGGTCGCCCATCGCAGACCAGATTTTGAAACAGTCCACCGCCCGGATTGCTCGTGCGGACCAGGACGAATAGACCGCGATTGGCTGTGACGGCAGCTGTGACGAACGGTTCGATCGCGTCGGCACCCAGATACGGGTTCACGGTGAGTGAATCGGCGTCCCAAATGGGAATCGGCCCACGTGGTGTAATCATCCCCCCAAAGGCCGCGTCCGCGTAGGCCGTCGCGGTGCTGGCGATGTCACCACGTTTGGCATCCAGAATGGTCACGTACCCCATCTGCTTCGCACATTGCAACACGCGCGTCATCGCAAACATCCCGTCAGGTCCAGCGAGTTCAAAGAACGCCGATTGGGGTTTAATGACTCCGCAATAGGGTCGAACCAGTTCCAGCACCCGAAGCGAAAACGCTTCAAACGCCGCCGCAATCCCTGTGAAGCCTGTATCCGAATGACGGTTAATGATGGCGGACGGCAACGATTCCCAGCGCGGGTCGATCCCAACACAAAGCGGCCCGTTACGCCGAACTGCATCCGCCAAGCGATCCGGAAAGGTGGGCATGATTTGAGTGACTCGAATGCTTGTAGGATTTAAGCAGTTACTTGTTAGCCCGACGCGCCAGTTTTGACGTTGCGCTTTCGGACTACCCCGAAGGGGTTACATGTAATAGCCCAGGGTCGCGGCGTTTCGTCGCGCACCCTGGGTTCTCGACACCACCCCTGCCGTACCCCGGAGGGGTTGCATCGTTCTTCGCAGCGAATGATGCAACCCCTTCAGGGTAAGATCCCTTTCCA
>JAYVXO010000215.1:0-32112 GCA_043785105.1 Fimbriiglobus sp. | reverse complement strand
TGTTCAATAATACGAATACCGTCGCGGTAGCCGTCTGATACGATTTAGAAGTGGCTGATACGGAATGGGGCGGGTTCAGTGCATTCCGTAGCAAAGCCCACATGGGACAGCAATGCGCCGATCCCACAGCGTTTTTGCGCTGCGAGCTTTGCATCGTATTCGCGTAAGCGATTGTGGAGTTCTTCACCGTTGCTTGGCAACACTGGTAACTTGGCTGCTTCGGTTTGCTTCTGCTGTGACGGCGTGGTCACTTTGATCTTCGGCAAGGCGAAGCCGGGGAGTTGCGGTGGTTGCGTGAACTGCTTCTTAATCGGGTCGTAATCAGCCCATTGTGCGGGTAGTCGATACAGGTAACGGCCAATCCCAAACTTGACAGCAGCGCGTTTCAACGCATCGCTAAACGCCGCTTTCAGACGATCGCCACCATCCGGTTGATCGCTTGGCGAGCCGACGTCCATTTTCGTGATCCAACGCTCGCCGATTTTGAGTTGCAACTTGCACAGGACCGAACCGTCAGTAAGCAGTTCGTACTCGTCCTGCCAATTCTCGACGCCCAGGACGGCATCGAGTCGATCCTGAATCACCCGGCAATCAATGTAGGCGAGCGCCAACGCCCGGTTGCCCTTCACCGATTGTGGCTTGAACTTCACTTCCTTGATGTTGAACGGCGCGGACAGTGCGTCCGTGATCGTTCGCACATCACCAATTGTTTCGCTTGTTTGCTCTGCCATGTTGCGACTCCGTAACTAAACCCACTCGTGAAAAGGTTCGAGTAGGTTTAGTGTACAAAAAGCCACATGTCAAGAAATGTGCGTTGAACTCACCGGCTCAACTTATCCGCCCCGACCGCCGGGGTTTGACCGACTGTTGCCATCGCGGTTTTCAGAAACTCCGACGCCACTTTTTGTACGATGCCGTCGATCTCTTTTTGCGTGGCGTCCCAATCCGCGTCCGGCGTTCCTGGAGGGCAGGGGGGGCTGCACACTTCGAGATACGCTTTCGCTTTCGGTTCGGTGCCACTGGGGCGGAGGCAAACTTTTGCGGCAATGCCGTTCGGTCCGGAAAGGCGGAAGATCAGGAAGTTCCGCGCGGCCTTATCCGTGCCGCCTTTGAACGGCCCCATACGCCCGGCTTCATTTTGAAGATCTTCCACGCTCGTCACCGGCATACCGCCGATTGCTTTCGGCGGATTGGCACGCAGGGTGTCGAGCATCTTCGCCATGTCGCGTTTGCCTTCCACGCCGGTCATCACGATGTTGAGCAACTCGTTGCGGTAATAGCCAAACTGCCGGGAAAGTTCGGTGAGGAGTTCCGGAATCGTGCGGCCTTGACGTTTCAGATGGAGTGCGAGTTCGGCCATGAGCAAGGCCGCGCACGCCGAGTCTTTATCTCGAATCTCGGCGGTCGCGAGAATCCCGTGGCTTTCTTCCGTCGCAATGACAAAGTCGCTCGGGCGCCCGGTGACATCGCCGTACTGCCCGGTCGATTCCAGTTGCCACAGCACGTCCGCGTGGTATTTGAAGCCGACGAGTAAGTCATTGATAATCTGGGAACCGAACTGCCGGCAAATGCGTGTGATTTGACCCGTCGTCACTTCCGTCGTGATCACAATCGGGGACGCCGGT
Organism: Fimbriiglobus sp.; assembly: GCA_043785105.1. Lineage (GTDB taxonomy): Bacteria > Planctomycetota > Planctomycetia > Gemmatales > Gemmataceae > Fimbriiglobus. The sequence continues at coordinate 30,487 of JAYVXO010000215.1, read as the reverse complement.
AAATCGCCTGCACTCGCCAGACGAGACAGCTTGAAGTGGGTGAGCAGTACCGCGATTTCTTGCCCGGTCAGGAAGCGGTGGTCGCCCTGTCCGTCGGCTGTCGTGCAAGCCAGTCCGCCGACACGGTCGGCATCGGGATCGGTGCCGATCACCAGATCGGCGTGCTTTTCTTTCGCCAGTTTCCCCGCCCGATCCAGGCTTTCCGGCACTTCCGGGTTCGGGGATTTGGTCACGTTCGTGAACTGGCCGTTCGGCTCGGCTTGCTCCGGGACCGGGATGGGGCGGAAACCCTGCGCCGTCAGCACTTCGCCCGCACACCAACCGCCAACCCCCTGTAACGGCGTGTAAATCACGCGAATTTCATCCGCATTGGGTGGTGTGATGAGGCTTTGCTTACGACACAACTCGATGTAGGCTTCGTGCGGTGCCATGTCGAGGAAATGAACCTTGCCCGACTTCACCGCGTCCGTCCAGGCCAGCGATTTAATCTCCACGACCTGATCGACAAAATCGCTCATGATCTGGTCTTCGGGCGGCACCGGCTGAGCGCCGCGTTCGTCGTAGAACTTGCTCCCGTTGTCGTCCGGCGGGTTGTGACTGGCGGTCATGTTCAGCCCGCCGTGCGCTTTCAAGAACCGGATGCTGTAGGAAAGCTCAGGCGTCGAAATATACCGTTTCGTGTCCGTGGGAAGGATGTGCGAGTGAATCCCGTTCGCGGCATAGACCCCGGCGGCGTACTCGCAAAAATTGCGGCTCGTGAGGTGCAGCACCGGGTTCGGCAGGTCTTTGTTGTAAACCCCACGCCGGTCTTCGTACTGCCGCACATCGTAAGCCAACACCACGCCCAATTTGCTGATACCGGGGAAGCGTTGCTTTAGGTATTCGCAATTCCCCTGCACACTGGCGCCCAGCGTCCAGAGGTTCATCCGGTTCGGCCCGATGCCGACCGATCCGCGTCGGCCACCCGTGCCAAATGGCATCACTTGGTAAAACGAGTCGAGCAACACGGACCATTTCGCGGATTGAATCAACCACTCGATTTGCGGTTTGTAGGCCACGTAGTCTGCATGGGTGAGCCACGTTTGGAGAAACTCCATCGCCTTCGACTTGATCGCAGGATCGGCATCAATCGCGGCAAAACCTTGTCGAACGGCAGCAAGCAAATCCATGACTCAACCTCGTGGCATCGGCGTGAAAATAGATAGATGTTCTACGTTGCGATGAATGGCCAGACAGGGGCGGTTTGAGATGAGCATCACATTTGTTGTTGTTTTGGTTTTTCAACCCCAACGGGGTTGTTCGATTAGCCCAGGGTGAAACCCTGGGAACCCGCGCCCTGGGAACCCGCGCCCTGGGACGCTTCCGCCTTGGGAACCCGCATCCCAGGGCGGAAGCGTCCCAGGGTAACGGACCTTCGGCCCGCAACCCTGGGCTAATCGAACAACCCCGTTGGGGTTGGAAAGCCGAACGGTGCGTGAACTTTGGGTTTGAATCCACTCTCTGCTAAACTGAATCGAAATCACCAGACCCGAGCAAGCAAGGTATTTCCCATCATGTCGTTGAGTTACAACTTTGACATCGTCGTCGTGGGCGCAGGCCATTCCGGGTGTGAAGCGGCGATGGCGGCGGCGCGGTTGGGGTTGAAGACCTGTTTGCTGACGATGAACGCGGACGCGGTCGGGATGATGAGTTGCAACCCCGCCATTGGCGGGGTTGCGAAGGGGCAGATTGTCCGCGAGATTGACGCTCTGGGCGGTGTGATGGGCAAATGTACCGATGCGAGCGGCATCATGTATAAGATGCTCAACGCCTCCAAAGGCCCGGCGATGCACTCGCCACGGGCGCAGTGTGACAAGAAGCTTTACCAATTCACGATGAAGCGCTGGGTGGAAGATCAAGACAACCTCACGCTTCGCCAAGAGATGGTCGAAGGGCTGTTGCTGGAACCGCTCACCGACTCCGGAACGATGGCAACCAAGCGCGTTCTGGGTGTCGTGGCGCGGGGTGACACGCACTATCTGGCACGGTGCGTGATCCTCACGACCGGCACGTTCTTGAAGGCGATCATGCACACCGGCGAGGCGAAAACCTCGGGTGGGCGGGCCGGAGATTCCTCGGCGGAACGCATGAGTGACACGCTCACCGATTGCGGCTTCGAGTTGGCGCGGTTCAAGACCGGCACGCCGTGTCGGTTGAACGGCCGCACCATCGACTTTAGCAAACTCGCCGAGTCCGTTGGCGACGCCAACCCGCGTCCGTTCAGCTTCAGCAACGACCGCATCGACGTTCCCCAAGTGGTTTGCCACATCACTGAAACAACCGACGCGGTTCACGAACTGATTCGCCAGAACTTGCATCGTGCGCCGATGTACTCCGGACAAATTCAAGGGTCCGGCCCGCGTTACTGCCCCAGTATCGAAGACAAAGTCGTCCGGTTCGCCGACAAGACTTCGCACCAGATTTTCCTCGAACCCGAAGGGCTGAACACCCGCGAGTATTACTGCAACGGCATCAGCACCAGCCTCCCCAAAGACGTGCAGCAAGCCATGCTGAAGCTGATGCCGGGTTTGGAGAACGCCGAGGTGATGCGGTGGGGCTACGCCGTGGAATACGATTACGCCCCGCCGACCCAACTTCACCCGACGCTCGAAACCAAGCTCGTGGACGGTCTGTTCTTCGCAGGGCAAATTAACGGGACGACGGGGTATGAAGAAGCGGCGGCACAGGGGTTGATGGCGGGATTCAACGCGGCCCTGAAGTTGAAGAACGAACCCGCACTCATACTGGACCGCAGCCAAGGCTACATCGGCGTGCTGATCGACGACCTCGTTACCAAGGGAGTGGACGAACCGTATCGCATGTTCACATCGCGCGCGGAGTACCGCCTTGTGCTTCGCCACGACAACGCCGACCGCCGACTCACGCCAATCGGTCACCGCATCGGTTCAGTTACGCCGCAAGCCTGGGATCGCTTGCAAGTGAAGGAAGCGAAGATCACGGAGCTTCAGGCATACCTTAAGAGTCAACGGTCCGATGGCGACAATCTCGCAACTTGGCTACGGCGCACCACGGTGGATTGGCAACAACTCTGCGAACGGCATCCGGCGCTAACAGAATGGAACACTTTCCCGCACGTCGTTGAGCAAGTCGTTCTGGAAGCGAAGTACAGCGGGTACATCGACCGGCAAACTCATGATGTCGAACGCTTCCGCAAAATGGAACACAAGCTCATTCCGAACCTGTTCGACTACACGGCCGTTACGCAGCTTCGCCAAGAAGCCAAGGAGAAGCTGACGCGAGTACGGCCGACCAGTTTAGGGCAGGCGAGTCGGGTGAGTGGCATCACCCCGGCAGACTTGGCAGTGCTGTTGTTTTATTTGGATTGAGTGGTTATACGGCGTCTCGACGGGTCGGGTGCTTCTGGGGTCTCGGAGCCTTCAAGGGCTTTCGGGACCGGGAGTTAAGGTTTAATGAAGGCTGCCGAATCTACTAATGTTGGACTGGGTAGTCTGGCGGTTCTTGCGAAGTTCGTCAGCATGGCGAATTTTTTAGGTCTGCGGGTTCTATGCAGGATGAATAATCTTTGCGGAGAATGCGAGCGAAACTGTTGACTGGCAACGAGTTAAGCGGCGAAAGCTGCGGTAGGGCGCGTTGACAGGTAACAAGTGCGGGTTATACTTCCCGCGGTGGTTTGATTAGCTGTCTTCACCATCTTGCTTGACCTCCTCAAACCCCGGACGCGGACCCTCAGTGTCGATTCCCCTGGTACGCCTCCAAAGTCACTTCGTGTGCGATTTTGGGACGGATTGGGACGTGATGTAACTTTTCCTAAGGATGGGTGTTGGCACTTGTTCGCTATTGTCAGCGGATGAGAGCTACCCTTCATGCGGGCCGGCCGGAGCCGGCAGGGTGGACGCGCGTATGAAGACTGTATTTACGACTGGTGAAGCCGCAAAAGTCTGCAAGGTCAGTCAGCAGACGATTATCCGGTGTTTCGACAACGGACAGCTCAAGGGCTTCCGGGTTCCCGGTTCCAAGTTTCGCCGGATTCCCCGCGAATCGCTGTACAAATTCATGAAGGACAACGGCATCCCGACCGACGCGCTAGAAAGCGGCAAACGGAAGGTGCTCCTTGTGGACGATGAAGTCGAAATCATCGAAATGTTGTCGAAAGCGCTCGAAGAAGATGGTCGCTTCGACTACAAAGTGGCCGCCAACGGCTTCGATGCTGGTATGATGGTAAAAGAATACCGTCCCGATCTGATTGTGCTGGATGTGATGTTGCCGGACATCAACGGTAAGGAAGTCTGCCTGCGGGTGCGGCAAGATCCGACTTTGGAAGAAGTTCGCATCATCTGCATCAGCGGTATGGTCGAAGATGAAAAGATTCAGGAACTGAAGCTAGCCGGTGCCGACGAGTTCGTTCACAAACCATTCGATGTGGATATTCTCATCGAAAAAATGTGCCGACAACTTGAAATGGAACCCGCCACAACAGCGTGATGGCGTGATCCCAATTGCCTATCCGAAGTTCGGTACAGGGCCGAACTTCGATCCAGGGAAGGAGTGTGAGCGGTGAACGGCGTCGCAGTGGGCCAAACAGCAATCGGTTTACCGTGGCTGTGCCCGTCGGCGGAGGCTCTGCTCACCCTCACGGACTCTTCCGCAAACCACGCGGTCCTCATTGCGGATGTTGCGACTCTCGCGCACATCGCCCGTTTTTCGCGGCCGAGTTTACTGCACGATGCCGACCCGTTTGCGAATCAAGTCCTGCTTCAACCGAATCTTGTTTCCTCGGCTGCCACGTTGTTGGAATCCTTGCCGCATACCGATTGTTCGCCGAAGCTACCGGATGGACTTCGCAACGCTAGCGATCTTGCCACGTTACTTGCAGTGGAATTGGCAGGCCAAAGCAAGACCGTGTCGCCGAATCTGGCAGCATTGGTCACGCGGCTAGCGTTTCTCGGTTGGCACGCCGTCACGCACGTTGACCGTGATGTGAGTTCGATGTGCTGGACCGATCCGGATCATCGCCGCGACCCGAGCGTGATTCAGCGTCGGCGATTCGGCTTCGATGTTGCCACGATCACGCGGAGGCTTGTCGGCCGTTGGCGGTTCCCGGAATGGCTGGTGACCACACTCGCTTCGTTGCGATTGCCCACGGCTGACGCGGTGAATCTCGGCGCGCCGGAAGCGTTGTTTCAAATCGTGCAAACGGCCATCGCGTGTGTCGAACAGAAAATCGCTCCACTTGGCATCGCGGCCAAGATTGACGCAACTGATTCGCTGTTCCGCAACGCAACGCAACTTCTGACTCAACTCCGTGCGAAATCTCAGCCTGTTGTTCAGCAACCGATTGCCCGCGATATTTTGGTCCGGCTACTTCGAGCAACCGGCGAAGCGCGCCGTGCCAACGGTGCGGCTTGGCTTGCTGTTGCTGAAGAACGGGTTGACCGGATCACCGAAACGCTCACCGAACTTCGGGTCGATTTCCATCACCGTTTGCGTGACGCGAAACTAACCGGGTTAGCCGAGTTCGCGGCAGGTGCAAGTCATGAAATCAATAACCCACTCGCGGTCATCTCGGGTCATGCGCAGCTGATGATGTCACACGAAGTGGACGGCGAGAAGCAGAAACAGTTGCGGACGATCATCCGCCAAACCAAGCGCATTCAGGAAATTTTACAAGGCACACGGCAGTTCGCCCGACCGCCACTGCCTCACCCGGAATTCTTTCGTCTGAACACGTGGCTCCCGAAAATTGCGGCTGGCTACCAAGCCGAGACGAATGAGAAGAACGTACTGATCGAAAGCAACTGGTGTGCAAGTGACTACGCCGAGACGCTTCACGCGGACCCCAAGCAGTTGCAGCAAGCGTTAACACACCTCGTTCGGAATGCAATTGAAGCCGCCCCAACGGGCGGTTGGGTCCGAATCGGCACCGACGTTCGCCCCACGGAGATTCACGTATTCGTGGAAGATAACGGCCCTGGTCCGAGTGCCGACCAACTCGATTGCGTGTTCGATCCGTTTTTCTCGGGCCGTGAAGCGGGGCGCGGGCGGGGCTTGGGCCTGTCAATTGCGTGGCGATTGGCCAAGCAGAACGGCGGCGACGTTCGCTACTGCCCAACCGCCGAAGGCATAACGCGGTTCGCGCTGATTTTCCCACGACTCGTTGAGCAATCGTCTGGTAATTCCCAACGCAAATCGGCCTGAACCGCTTTGTAATGGCACATTTTCTGCTATTCATTTCATTGCCTCTTGGTTCTGTTACCAACATCTGGCACGCGATGAACTCTTTCAACCTGCCTGAACACATCCGAGTTTTTCTCCACGGCCTCAGCCATTTAATTTGGCCGTACCGCTGTTTGGTGTGTCACGCCGAACTGGGAAGTGAGCAAGGTTGGTTTTGTGCCGCGTGCCAATCGGTGTTGACCGATGATCTTGCGGAAACATGCCCACGATGCGCGAGTACCGTCGGTCCGCACACGGATCTTTCTGCCGGGTGCCTCCGGTGTCGCACCAGTCGATTCCATTTTGAATCAGCCACACGCCTCGGTTTGTACGACGGCACACTGCGTGAAGTCGTGTTAAAAATGAAACACGATCAGGGGGAACTTCTGGCGTATCGACTGGGTGAACTTTGGGGACAAGTTCACCGGGAACGATTCCTTCAAAACGGTCCCCAGGTTTTAGTTCCGATTCCATTACACTGGCGACGGCGTTGGACACGGGGGTATAATCAGTCGGAAGAAATCGCCCGAGGCCTGGCAAAATCTTTGGGTTTGCCGTTGTGGGATCGCTGCTTGATTCGCACTCGCGCAACACCCCATCAGACCGCCCAAACGCCAACAGTTCGACGGACCAATGTTCTGGGTGCGTTCCGAGTGGGTGGGAACCACCGGGTGACGGATCTGCGGATTTTGCTGATTGATGACGTGTTGACGACCGGAGCCACTGCGGACGCAGCCGCAACCGCCCTGAAACAAGCTGGTGCTGCGCAAGTCCATGTCGCAGTCATCGCTCACAGGTAAGGATTGCGGCAACGACTGGATTCACACACTGAGCAATTTGAAAGTTTGATCCGATCATGGTGTGCGTAGCAACAATGGGGATCACACGGATAGCAACGGGCGGTTGGCGTGACCGGCATTCCGTGAGGTCAGAAATGATCGTGGGTCCGAGTCGTTGCGGCTGATAAACTGAACATCATGCGGATACCAAGGGAGTTTTGGCTATGCGACGGCTGATTTTGGCAAGTGCAATGGTTTTGGCGATGGCAACTGGTCTTCAGGCCGGTGCGATCGACTACTTCTCGGAAGCCAGTAAAGATTTCGGCACCTCCCCACGGGGTCCGGTGCTGACTCATCACTTCACGGTGACGAATAAATCCGGACAACTGATGACACTGGGGCAGCCTCGTGTGTCCTGCGGGTGCGTCTCGGCGTATGCGTTGAAGAGCCAACTCGCGCCGGGGGAATCAACATCCGTCGTGGCCTACATGGACACGAAGCGAATCCCCCAGGCGAACACAACGAAAACGGTCATCGTCTTCGTCACGGTTCAAACCGCAAACTCGATTGAAGAAGCCCAACTCCGCGTCACGGCAATCGCGCGGGATGACCTGGTGTTGACGCCCGAAGTCTTCGCGTTCGGAACGGTCCGAAAAGGGCAGGGCGGGAAAGTCACGACCAAGATCACATTCTACAGCGACCCCAACTGGAAAATCACGGACACGAACAGTAACGGCATCTACGTGAAAGCGGACGCCAAGCCCCTGCCGCTGGTGAACAACGCGGCGACGTATGAAGTCACTGCGACACTCGACCCGGCGTGCCCGGTCGGTAACTGGACGGCGGACGTCTGGGTGAAAAGCACCGCCCACGGCATGGAAAAACTGCGAATCCCCGTGACCGTGAACGTCGTCGCGTCGATCTCCGTGACCCCGGACATCACGAAGTTTCCCGATACGACCAAAGGCAAGCCGACCGAACTGAAAGTCATCCTGAACGGCAGCGATGCCTTCAAGATTCTGAACATCAAAGGTGCTGATTCCGAACTCGAAGTGTCACCCGCCGGCCCGGTTTCACGCCCGGTTCACATTTTGAAACTGACCCTGACGCCCAGCAAAGAAGGGGACTACTCCAAGACCCTGGAGATCACCACCGACCACGCGGACCAAAAGAAGTTGACCGTAATGTTGACAGGAAAAGTCAACAAGTCGGACTGACTCGAAACCGGACGAAAAAGCGTCAAGCCACGGGACTGCCCGTGGCTTGACGCTTCGACACTGTTGACTGCATATCAATCAGAAGTCGGCATACTATTGCCATACTTAAGGCGGAGTACACTCGCGTTGCCCGAGGCAACTACTGTCACAACGAACAAATCTTCGTGACCTTGTAGGATCGCAGTAGCGGAGAACGGAGCACCCAGGTCACTAATGAGTTTTGGTACGGTGTTACTGTGCCCAATAATGACGACGACATCGCCAGTCTCGGCGGCGAGCGCTTTTTCGATGATTTCCGAATCCGACGGAATCTGGAACGAAATACCGAGTTTGTCCAGGAGCGGACGGGCCGTTTGTTGTGTGCGTAGCGCCGGGGAGACGAAGACAGTTGTAACCCCTGCGGTTCCAAGAACGTGAGCCAATGCCTTGGCTCGTTCGACCCCTGCTGCATTGAGAATCGGCTCAGGACCGTGTGGTTCGTCGATGTCTGCATGTCGTAAGAGCACGATGGTTTTCATAAATACTCCTCGATCACTTTTGCTGAAATCAAACGACAGCGTCCTCGCTTATTTTGGCTTAAGATGCCGTTCGAGCCAAGTCAGCAGAGCGGCGAACGCCGGGGACATCGTCATGTCGGATTGGTTGAGTGCGGTCGATTCCGCGCCGTCATCAATCGTGATCGTAAAGCTCATTGAGTCACGGCCACGCCCGGAATCTTTGGACGGCGGAACAGTCTTGGCCGCTGCCACTAACCGGGTCAACTCAGCCGTTGCTTGAGTCGGCAAAGTGCGCGTGTCCACACTCTGCGGCGTGTGCTGTATCGCGGCTGCGAATCCGCCCTGTTTCGTCAGCGTCAGTATCATCCCACAACCTCCTAGACGAACGTCATGTGTGGACTGAATGCAGGCAACCACCAGGGTCGGCCAAGAAATATCCGACCCAGTGTCACGTCTGCCAGCGGAGTTACTTCTTGCCTTTCAGGGCGGCCACGTCCTTGGTGAGTGCCTTCACATTAGCAGCTAAACTCTCGATCTGCTTGGTCAAAGCCGCTAGGGAGTCGCCGTCCGACGACTGCAAGCGACGACCCCCAGTCGCTGCCGCCGGTATTCCGCTGATTCGGACCCCCACATCCCGCCATGCTACCTGCACGGCCTGTTGCTCGGCACTGCTCGCCCCGTACAACTGGCCAGCCTTGGCAAAGGTCGTGTCCGCAAATTCTTGAAACTCGGTTGTCTCACTTGATGCCTTCAGAGACTCATACCAAATGTGACCGGGAGCCTCCCACGCTTTTCCACCAATGCCCACTGCCGTCAAGTAAAACGCTTTGTTGGGGATTCCGGAGTTGACATGAACGCCACCGTTGTCTGACTCCCGATTGTCGTACTTGTTCATGTGAGCTGGCTGGGGATCTTTTCCGAACACGGGGTGGTTGAATGCCGTGCCGGGAGCCTTCATCGAGCGGAGCGCGTCGTTATCGAAGCCAGGCGTCCAGACTTCCGCGCCGATCAACCAGTCCGCCTCATCGGCTTTCTGCTTGAACGACCACTGCTTAACCAATGACCCAAAAACATCGGATATGGATTCGTTCAACGCTCCGGATTGATTTTCGTAGTTCAGGTTTGCTGTGAATTGAGTCACACCGTGCGCCAACTCGTGTGCGATCACATCGAGTGATTTGGTGAAATCTGTAAATTGGTCCCCGTCCCCGTCCCCGAACCGCATCACCTCGCCAGTCCACCCGGCGTTGTTGTAGTTCGTTCCGTAGTGGACGTACCCGTCCAATCGTCCGCCGTTGCCATCGAGTGAATCCCGGTCGAAAATTTGTTTGAAGAAATCGCGGGTCGTCCCAAGTCCATCGAACAATCGGTTCACGGACTCATCAGCGGAGGGATCCCCGTCCTCCGATCTGGCCAAAACGGCACCGGACGTGGAAAAGTTATTTTGGCAGTCGAAGATGGTCCTCCGGCCATTGGCCGATGCCGCCGCTGCTGCAAACCCGAGCGAAGCGCGTACCAAACGCTCGCCACGTGCCTGAGACGACCTCATGAGTGCTTCTAGTGCTGCGTTGCGGACCTCCTTATCCTTGCTTTCAAGAAGTTTCTCGAAAATGTACGGGGGAATGATGCAACACACACTGGATCGGGGGTGGATCGTCACAACAACCTCCAAAGAAATAGTAAGACGGCAGGACACAGACTGCCTTGTCCGCATACACAGTAGTCAAGTCGTCGTTGCCACGCTACCTACTTTCTGTAAATATCCCAAACTGATAAAGCGTATTCGGACTCCCGGCAAGATTGCAGGTGCCTTTATTCATCTCGGCTCGTTTGTGCAGTGACAGTAGTCTGAATGCTTATGGCCGAAATGGTAGACAAAGCGACCAACCGCACAGCACTACCGCGACAGTGATAACAACTTGCGTGGATTATTGATAATCTACGCAAATCGTTTCACTCCACATTGCCGGTCTAGGACGTTTGAATGGTGAATCCGCACGCGATTATTGGCAGCCATGACGTGCTGATGATAACCCTCGACACGTTGCGGTACGATGTCGCGCAACGGCTGTACTTGGAGGGCCGCACCCCGAACTTGGCGAACGTATTACCATTAACAGGATGGGAGCGGCGGCACACGCCCGGTAGCTTCACGTATGCCGCCCACGCGGCCTTTTTTGCAGGCTTCTTACCAACGCCAGTAACACCGGGACGACACGCACGCTTGTTCGCGGCCCGTTTTCTAGGGAGTGAAACGACAACACCCGAGACATTCGTCTTCGACGCACCGGATCTGGTAACGGGGTTGCGACAAGTCGGGTATCACACGATCTGCGTCGGCGGCGTGGGCTTCTTCAATCAGCAAACGCCGCTTGGCAACCACTTCCCCAGTCTGTTCGATCGTAGCATCTGGTCACCCGAACTGGGCGTGACCAACCCCGACTCAACGGAACGGCAAGTTGAAGCCGCGCTGGAAGAAGTTCGCAAAGTGCCACTGAACCAGAGAGTTTTTCTGTTCGTGAACATCTCCGCGATCCATCAGCCGAATCGGTTTTATCTACCCCACGCAACGACTGACACAATCGAATCCCATGCGGCGGCCTTGGAGTACGTTGATTCTTGCTTGGGTCAATTGTTCGACGGACTGCGGCAACGGGCAGCCGTTTTCGGGATGATCTTTTCCGATCATGGGACGGCTTATGGTGAGGATGGCTACACCGGACATCGTCTCGCGCATCCGACCGTGTGGGACGTGCCGTATGCGGAGTTTGTCTTGACACGAGCGGGAGAGCGTGGATGAGTCACCCCATCTTACTCGGCAGTCCGTATCAAAGTTACGTCTACGCCTACCCGCATAAAACCGCCTACCGCCCGTTCGATCCGCCGCTGTCACTACGCAATGTTTGGAACTCGGAACCCCATTCGGCGCTGTTCTTGTACTTGCATGTTCCGTTTTGCACGATGCGGTGTGGGTTCTGCAATCTGTTCACGACCGCGAAGCCGTTTAACAACCTGGTGTCACTCTACCTCGATGCGTTGGAACGGCAGGCGTCCGTGGTGCGAGATTATTTGCCCGACGCCTCGTTTGCACGGTTTGCCGTCGGCGGGGGAACGCCGACTTACTTGGACTGCGCCGAACTCAGTCAACTTCTCGATCTCGTCGCCCGCACGTTGGGCACGAACCTGGGAACGATACCGGGAGGTATTGAAGTTTCGCCCGATACGATGACACGCGAAAAAGCCACACTGTTGAAATCGCATGGTATCGAACGTGTCAGCATCGGCGTGCAATCGTTCATCGAATCCGAAGCGGCGAATTCCGGCCGTCCGCAATCTCGGGTTGAGGTTGATGCCAGCTTACAGTTGCTTCGAGACACTCGATTCCAAACGCTGAACATCGACCTGATTTATGGGCTACCGGGGCAAACGGTCGAATCGTGGCTCTACTCGCTGACCGAGGCTTTGCGGTACGAACCGGAGGAGCTTTATCTCTACCCGCTCTACGTGCGACCGTTGACCGGGTTGGGCCGTTCGCACAAAACTTGGGACGATATTCGTGTGTCCTGTTACCGTGCAGCCCGCGAACAACTTCTGGCTTCAGACTACGAGCAAGTTTCGATGCGGATGTTCCGTCGATTAGATCCAGCCAACACCGATGGCCCAGCGTATTGTGTCCAAGACGATGGCATGGTCGGCCTCGGTTGTGGCGCCCGATCATACACCCGCGCTACACACTATTCGCTGGATTACGCGGTGACGCCGAAAAGTGTGAAGGCGATCATCACGGACTACCTGACCCGCGATAGTCAGGATTTTGCCGTGGCCGAAAATGGCTTCGTTCTCAACATTGCGGAACAGAAGCGGCGTTACTTGCTGTACACACTCCTGAATGCGAGCGGTCTGAATCGACAACAATACAGGCAGCGGTTTCAAACGGATGTCCTGGCTGATTTCCCCGACCTCGTCACGTTAATCGAGCTGGGACTGTTCCAGATTGTCGGCGACCAATTGCTTCCGACTTCAGCGGGTCTCGAACGCTCGGATGCGATTGGGCCGTGGTTCTATTCGGGTTCAGTGCGGGGACACATGGAGGCTTACGAACTGCGATGAACCTTTCGATCCTCTATCGCGGGCCGCTGAGTAGTTGCAACTATACCTGCGAGTATTGTCCGTTTGCCAAGCACACTGAAACCCAATCCGAACTCGCCCACGATCGGGAATGCTTGGAGCGGTTCGTGGGTTGGTGCGCGAATCGCACGCAAGACCAACTTGGCGTTTTGTTCACCCCGTGGGGCGAAGCGCTGGTTCGTCGGTGGTATCAGGATGCACTGGTGCGGTTGACGAACCTGCCACAGTTTCACAAGGTTGCGATTCAAACCAACCTGTCATGCAAACTCGATTGGGTCGAGCGGTGCGACAAGTCGAAACTGGCCCTGTGGTGTACGTTCCACCCCACGGAGTCCACACGACAACGCTTTGTCACAAAGTGTCAGGAACTCCTTGAACGCGGTGTCCGATTCAGTGTCGGTGTCGTCGGGTTGACGGAACACATCCACGAAATTGAAGCGATACGGCGTGAACTCCCAAGCGATGTCTATGTGTGGGTGAACGCCTACAAGCGCGTACCCGATTACTACACTCCGGAAATGATTGAGCAACTCCAATCGGTCGATCCGCTGTTTGCCTTCAACAACCAGTATCACGCCAGTCTTGGCGAACCGTGTTCCGCCGGAAGCCGGGTGATTTCCGTCGATGGCGACGGGACGATTCGCCGCTGCCATTTCATCAAGCGTCCGATCGGCAATATCTATGATGTGAATTTTGAATCGGCCTTGATCGAACGACCCTGCACCAACGCCACCTGCGGTTGCCACATCGGGTACGTCCACCTCGATCGCCTTCAGTTGTCCGACACGTTTGGATCGGGTGTACTAGAACGAATCCCGATTGGTTACCGATAGTCGATGTGATGGAAAGAAGCAGATTCAGAGTGGATCAGGGTTTCTCGCCCTTTTTCCGACTGAAATCGACTTTTCCAGTCGTGTTCAAGGTTGAGACATCCCACAGAGCGATGGTCCGGTCCCAACTTGCTGACGCCAGAACTCGGCCGTCCGGACGGAATACAAGTGTTGAAACACCGATCTCGTGAGCCTCAAAAACGGTGACGTTTTTCTCAGCTTCGATGTCCCAAATTTTGATCGAACCGTGTGGCGTGCCGATGGCCAACAGCCGGTTATTCGGGCTAAACGCCATGACACGAATCGTCCGAGGGTTCCCTTTGATGAAGTCCGTTTCCGGTAGTTTGATGACACGAATGGTCCGTTGTGTTGCCACCTCCCAAATTGTAATGGTCGCATTGTCACCGACGGCGGCGTACTTGCTGTCAGCAGAAAACACGGCAACATCACCTGCCGGCGAGGGATTCAGATGCGACTGATCTTTGCGATTTAAGTCCCAGAACTTCAATTGATACGCAGTACCCGCCGCTATTGTTTCGCCATCTGGAGAAAGCTGCAGATATGGCCTGTCAATAGCTGGAATCCGACGGACTTCCTTGTTAGTCTCGACATCCCTGATCGAAACGCCGCGATACTTCCACTCGGGTGAGCCGTTGCCGAATCCGTTCACGGGGACGGCCTTCACTGGTGGCACGCTCTCGACGACTGGCACAGCCACGGCGCGACCATCGGGGAAGAGGACGGGACCATAAGCGTAGTAACTCGGGTACAGCTTCGACTCGAACTCGCGTAATTTTTTGCATTCGGGTAGGCTCCACCACGTGATTTTGCGACCGACCGAAGCCACTTCCTTTCCACCGGGCATCAACATCAGGCGCACTGCCCAATCGGTATTGTTAGAGTGGGCAAGAAGCGTCTGATCTCGGGTGTTCCAGACACGGATGTCACGCGAACCAGATATCAGCACATCGTTCGGACAAAACAAGAGCGATGAAACACTTTGATGGTGTCCCGTGCCGGTAAAAAGTTCGTTGTTATTGGCAGTATCCCAAAACTGCATGGCTTGATCGTTCGACTCACGTCTGGTTACGGCGATCGGCTGATTACCGTGGTATCCGAGTGTAAAGAGATACTCTTTTGGTCTCGTCCAAGTTCGGAGCAACTTTCCTGTTGCGACCTCGAACTCTTGGCATTCATAAATGTTGCCCGAGAGAAATAGTTTTTTACCGTCCGGAGAGAATGCTTGACGCTTCTGTGCCAGCGGGAACTTTGCAATTTCCTGTACTGGACCGAACGCAACTGGTTTGGTGGCGTCGGCAGGTACAGTGATGCTCCGCAAATTAAAGGTTGTGCCTTCAACGATGTACGCCAAGCAAGAGCCATCAGGGCTAAAAATGCCTTCCCAACCGTTTTTTAATCCCAATGCGCCCCGTGGCTTGCCGTTGATCGGATCCCAAAACTGAACATCTTTCCCCGACGTTGCGATGAGTCTGCCGCCCTTATGAAATGCGATGTGGTGGACTTCGCTCACCGGCAACAAAGTGGTTTGGATTTCACCCGTGATCAGGTCGATCAATTTGACATCCGTGCCCCCGACTGCAAGAAGCTTGCCATCGGGTGAAAATGCGAGAGCAGCTCGTCGCGAAAGTTTCCATACGCCATATGCCACGGCTTGCCGTTCTTTCCCAGACGCAACATCCCAGACAAAAATCATGGCCTGGCGGTCGATCGAACGATCCATCACAAACGCCGCAACTTGTTGTCCGTCTGCCGAAAGCGTGACCCCGGAACAACCGATCATGTTGCCGAGTTTCAGGCGAAAACATCGAATGCCAGTCGCTAAATCCCAGACGCAGATCGAGTTGTCCTCGAACTCCGCAGCGGTGGCGACGAACCTACCATCGGCAGAAAACTCCACGTAGTCCAAACGGCTATCATGACCAATTCCAGCAGCACCGATCCTGTATAGCAACTTCGGTGCGGGTTGGTCTGCTTGACCGTCAGCCCGAGTGGCAACTCCCAGGAGCAGCAATCCAAACAGCACTCCACATGCAACACACCCTTGTCTTGCCATGATAGCCTCCTCAAATAGTCAATCCATGTCGATATGATAGTAGTCCGAAGCCTGGTCTTTCGCAACAACGATTCCGCAACAAGTGGTGAAGTATTCAGGAACGTCCGTTCTGTGCATCGTGGCGAATCATTACTATCATTCACGCTAACCTCTCGACATTTGGAACGCTCTTGTCATGCCGGAACTGCCTGTGAAACCGTTTCAAAAATTGCTCGTTGCGAATCGTAGTGAAATTGCTATCCGCGTGTTCCGCTCGGCACACGAGTTGGGGATTCGCACGGTGGCGATTTATTCCCACGAAGACCGCTTCGCGTTGCATCGGTTCAAAGCCGATGAAGCGTACCGGGTCGGCAAGCCGGGCGAGCCGATTCGAGCGTATCTGGACATTCCCAGCGTGGTCAGTCTGGCAAAAGATGTCGGGGTGGACGCGATTCATCCGGGCTACGGGTTCCTCTCGGAGAACGCGGGGTTTGCCAAAGCGTGTCTCGAAGCCGACATCACGTTCGTGGGGCCGCGTGCCGAAATCCTGGAACAGCTTGGCGACAAAATCACCGCGCGGGGCATTGCCCAGAAAGCGGGGGTTCCGGTGTTGTCCGGGAGTGACACGGCGGTGTCATCGGTCGAAGACGCGAAAATTCTGGCCGCGAAATTGGGTTACCCGGTCATCATCAAAGCGGCGATGGGTGGCGGCGGGCGTGGAATGCGGGTCGTGCGTGACCCGGCGAAATTAGTCGAGTCGATGGAAAGCGCGCAACGCGAAGCCGGCACCGCGTTCGGCATCCCGGACGTGTTTTTGGAAAAGTTCATCGAGCGGGCCAAGCACATCGAAGTGCAGTTACTGGGGGACCGCCACGGCAACTTGGTTCACCTCTTTGAACGCGATTGTTCGATCCAACGCCGCCATCAAAAAGTCGTCGAGATGGCGCCGGCGCCAAACCTCGCCACGAAAGTCCGCGATGCGATTCTGGATGCCGCCATTGCCATCGGCAAAGCCGTTCGCATCGACAACGCGAGTACCGTTGAGTTTCTCGTCGATGTCGAGGCGGGAACATTTTACTTCATTGAGGTGAACCCGCGGATTCAGGTTGAGCACACCGTCACCGAAGTCGTGACCGGCTTCGACATCGTCAAATCCCAAATCTTGATTGCCCAAGGGATGCCGCTCGGCGACCCGGAAATCGGCATGGGCGACCAATCGAAGATCCGCACCAACGGGTTTGCAATTCAATCTCGTGTGACGACCGAAGACCCCGCGAACGGCTTCGTGCCGGACTACGGGCGGCTCTCCGCGTACCGATCGGCAAGTGGTCTGGGGATTCGCCTGGACGCCGGGACCGCGTTCAGTGGAGCGGTCATTACGCCGTTTTACGACTCGTTGTTGGTGAAAGTCACCGCCAGCGGAATCCGCTTCATTGACGCGGCACGGCGGATGGAGCGGTGCTTGCAAGAATTCCGCGTGCGGGGCGTGAAGACGAACATCCCGTTCTTGTTGAACCTCGTCACCAACGAAGACTTCCTTGAAGGCACGGTGACGACGCGATTCTTGGACGATACGCCGTCGTTGTTCCAGTTCTCCGCACGCCAAGATCGTGCCACGAAGTTGCTCAGTTACATCGCCGAAATCATCGTCAACGGACACCCCGAGGTGAAGGCCAAAGCCAAACCCGAGTTCGTGCTGAAACCCGCCGAGTTACAGCCGCACAAGATGGCCCGGCAACCGACGCTCTTTCCGAAAGGAACGCGGGATTTGCTCCTTGAACTTGGCCCGGATAAATTCGCCGCGTGGGTCCGCGCGCAGAAGCGGTTGATGATTACCGACACGACGATGCGCGACGCCCATCAATCGCTCCTCGCCACCCGGATGCGCACTTATGACATGCTGCAAATCGCGCCGGCCTATGCCCAACGCCACGCCGATTTTTTCAGTCTCGAAATGTGGGGCGGGGCGACGTTCGACACCAGTATGCGCTTCCTGAAGGAATCGCCGTGGGACCGCCTCAGCCAACTTCGGGAACGCACCCCGAACATCCTGTTTCAAATGCTGCTTCGGGCGGCGAGTGCCGTTGGCTACTCGAACTACCCGGACAACGTCGTTCAGGCGTTCGTCAAGGAAGCCGCCGCTGCGGGCATGGATGTGTTCCGGATTTTTGATGCGTGCAACTGGTTGCCGAACCTGAAACTGGCGATCGACGCGGTCCGCAACACCAATGCCATCGCAGAGGCTGCCATCTGCTACACCGGCGATATTCTCGACCCAAAGCGGGACAAGTACACGTTGAAATACTACGTCGGCATGGCGAAGGAACTCGTCAAACTCGGCACGCACATTTTGGCCATCAAAGACATGGCCGGGTTGTTGAAGCCCTACGCCGCGAAGCGGTTGGTCAAGGCACTTCGTGACGAAGTCAACGTCCCGATTCATTTCCACACCCACGACGCACCGGGTGGGCAACTCGCGTCATACTTGATGGCCGCCGAGGAAGGTGTTGATATTGTTGATGTCGCGTTCGGCCCGCTGTCTGGGATCACGGCACAGCCGAACCTCAACGGCCTTGTGGAAGCGATGCGGTTCCACGACCGCGACACGGGATTGAACTTCGACGACCTGCAAAAAACCTCGCTGTATTGGGATGAAGTCCGGACCTACTACTCGCCGTTTGAAGCCGGGCAACTCGCTAGCTCCGCCGATGTCTACTTGCACGAAATGCCCGGCGGCCAAGCCACCAACTTGCTGCAACAAGCGAAGTCGCTCGGCTTGGGGGATCGTTGGCCGGAAGTCTGCCGGGTCTACGCTGCGGTGAATCAACTCTTCGGCGACATTGTGAAAGTCACCCCGACTTCCAAAGTGGTCGGGGACATGGCACTGTTCATGATGTCGCATAACATCACACCCGGCGATGTCCTGGATGCGAACAAAGAAATCGCGTTCCCGGAATCCGTCGTGGAGTTCTTTGAAGGCAAACTTGGCCAACCGCCGGGTGGGTTCCCACCCGCGTTGCAACAACGGGTGCTACGTGGTCGAAAGCCGCTCACCGAACGCGCGGGGTTGAGTATGCCGCCCGTCGATTTCCAGAAAACGGCGGAAGAACTCGAGGCCGCGATTAAGCGGAAACCGACCGACCACGATGTCGTTTCGTACTTGATGTACCCGAAGGTGTTCACCGATTACGCGGCCCATGAGACGAAGTATTCGGACGTGAGTGTGCTGCCGACGCAGGTCTTCTTTTACGGGATGCAACGGGCCGAGGAAACCAGCGTCGAGATTGAACCGGGCAAGACGCTCATCATCAAGTTCCTGACGATCGGCGACCCGCAGGCGGACGGTAACCGCTTCGTTTTCTTCGAGCTAAACGGCCAACCGCGTGAAGTACTGGTGCAAGACAAATCGCTGACCGCTACGAGTGGCAGTGTGCGGAAAAAGGCCGACCCCGCCGACCCGACCCACGTGGCCGCACCGATGCCCGGTGCCGTGGTCGCGGTGACCGTGAACGTCGGGGAAGAGGTGGCCAAGGGGCAGAAGCTGTTGACGCTCGAAGCGATGAAAATGCAAACCACGCTCTACGCCGAACGTGCCGGTAAGCTCGCCGAGATTCTCACGAAGGCCGGCACCCAAGTGAGTGGCGGAGATTTGTTGATGCGGTTCGAGTAGTTAACGCCCCATCAAGAAGCCGGTGGCAAAAGCCAGGCCCAGCAACACCACGCTTAACAGCCCCAAGATCATGGCGGTCTTGTGGGTGATGAAGATTCCGTCTTCGATCGGGACCGACGCGATTTCATACGATTCCACATTGATGCCGCTGACAGCCGGAACTGCCCCAATGAGCGATTGGGCGAAATCCGGTTTCTCGAAGAGTGCAGACGCCGATTTCTCGTCACCCACCAACGGTTCGATCACCTGCGCCGTTGTGCTTTCGTCCGCCAAGTCGATCTCCGGTTCCGCCGTGTCTAAATCGGCAGCCGGAACCAGCACTTCGTCTTGGCACTTGGGGCAGACAATCTGCGTACCCGCCTTACGGCGAGCGATACTGAGCAAACCTTCACACTTGGGGCATCGAAAGCGGATCGGCATAATTTGCGTTCCGTAAAGACCTCATCCGGCGTCATCGCTGTTATGATTGTGAATGGAATGGTTGCCAGATGCAATCTTTTCTGCCGCCGGTCGAACAAGCTTCCCGGAATGCCGGTGTGGTTTATCGGATTGGGTAGTTTCCGCGCTCGACATTGATTTGTAAAGGATGCCAGCGATGTCGTTCTCTCCGCTCTCACGTCGTGCCCTTCGGATTGCACTCGGGTTCTTGCTAATCGGCATCGCAGCTTTGACCGCGATGGGGGCCGATCCGGTTGTCGTGATCTTGAACGACGGCTTCGTGATCCAAGGCCCCTACACGCGCGAAATGGACACAATGTCCGATGCGAACGGTCGGTCGATCAAAGTGGCGAAAATCGACGGGTTCGACATCGTTCAAGACGGCCCTAAGTACGTGATTTTCAGCACCCACTCGCAGCGAGGTGCCAAGATCGAAAAGGAAGTTGGCCGCCCGAAATACACGGCTTACACCACGAAATTACAGCGCCGTCTCGGTCGCCAAGTTCTTGCGATTCACAAAATCGTCAAAACAACGGAACTCGACGACCGCTGGACCCGCCGCCTGGATACGATCACGACGGAAAACCAACCCCAGACCCTCACGCAACAACTCACGACCCTCGACCCGTATTCCTTCGTACTGGACTCATCAACCGACGCGATTACCGTGTCCTACCATACCTCGGAAGAAGACCCGGCGCGCATCCGCAAGTGGCTCAGTCTTCATCCCGATTTGAAAGATGTTGGTGGCAAGGTTGACCCCGAACGCCGACTCAAGATCGCAACATTTCTCAAAGATGTCGGGACACTCGATGCGACCCGACGCCAAGTGTTGTGGTTGCAAATAGCCCGGCAAGAACTCGAAAAACTGAAAACCGATGCGCCACCACCCTGGTCCAAACCCGTCACTGAACAAGCCGATAAGCTCCAAGACGACATCGACAAAGCCGAAACCCGGCTGGTCGTGGACGAACTCGAAGCCGCGTTGCGAAGTGGTCGGTACGATGCCGCGCGGAAGTTCCTCGCCGGGTTTTCGCCCAAAGGCACGGACGCGATGGAGACGACCCGCATCTCGATCGTCAAAGCCCGAATTGACGCGATGCAACCGAAATACGAAGACACCGTCCGGCTTTTGCGGCGGGTGATTGAGCGCGAAAGTGGGATGGCCACGATTCAAACGCATTCCGCCGCGTTTGGCGTGGTCGCAGGACTGTTTGCACCCCGGCCCAAACTGACGAAAGAAATGGCCACGTTGCTGGACGCGGGGTCCGTCATTCTCGACGAGCTTCACCCCGACACTGCGGGTCGGCTGGAACTCTTCCATGACCTCGCCAAGCAAAGTGAACAACAACGAGTTGACGGCAAAGAACCCAGTGAAAAGTCGGAGGCACTGTTGGCTTACGCGATCTCCGGTTGGTTGAAGGGCAAGAACGGGGCGGACAAAAGTGTCGAATCCGCAATGCGTTGTTGGGCCACGCGGCAACTCGCAATCAACTACCTCCGGGAAGGTATCGGCAACAATCGCAAAATCTTGCTCGATGGTTATCGGAAAGAAACCACAACGCCACTGGCACCGGACGAACTGAGTCAGATTATCACACTGCTGCCACCAACGCTGCCGATGGACTTGCAGAACCCGACCTGGAAGCCGATTTCAAAAGACCTGTGCAGTGGCGTGGATGGCGTTGTCCGGATGAACACGGGACCACTTCCCGAAACGGGGAAGGGCGTCGATTATTGTCTTCGACTACCGCCCGAATACCATCACGGGCGATCGTACCCCGTGGTGCTGGCGCTACCGAGTTCCTTGTTAGGTGCCGAGCAAATGGTGGCCGGATTGGCCGAACAAGCGGAACGCAACGGGTACATCATCATCAGCCCGGAGTGGACGAACCAGTTCAGCACCACGGGGTACGACTTCAGCGGCAAAGACCATTACTACGCCCTCGCCGCATTGCGTGACGCCTTACGGCGGTTCCAGATTGATCCGGATAAAGTGTTCCTGTTCGGGTTCAGCGAAGGGGCCAACTTCGCACTCGATCTGGGGATGTCACACCCGGACCTCTTCGCCGGGCTGGTCGGTTTCGGACCGAATCCACCCCCGCCACTCATGCTGGAATACTGGCGGAATACGCAGAAATTGCCGACGTACTTCGTGACCGGGGAATTGACCGGGTCGTTTCCGAACTTGCGAAAAGTCTACGAAAAGTGGATGCCGAAAGGCTACCCCGCCATTCTGACCCTCTACCGCGGTCGCAGCCTGGAATGGTTCCCTGTCGAGATTCCGCGCATCTTCGACTGGATGAACCGCAAGTCGCGTGTTCGTGGCACCGCAAGCTTGCGGCTCAACCAGTTCGGCGTTGAGCCGTGGCAAGTCTTGCGGGAAACCGATGATCGTTATTATTGGGTCGGGGTCGGGGCGAATGGCATTTCTCAATCGAATCCGCTGTCCAAAGGGGTTCCGTCACGGGTGAATCCGCCACCGCAATTCGCTGCTGATATTGGTAAAGCGGGTGTCATCACCATCACCCAAGCGATTGGAATTCGCAAGTTCGTGATCTGGCTCGAACGCGATCTGATCGACTGGACGAAACCGATCCGCATCAGCATTAACGGCCAACCCCCGCCCAGATACAAACCGCAAATCCTGAAACCCGACCTGCACTTGATGCTTGAGGAACTCTACCGAACCGGCGACCGGAAGATGCTGTTCCTTGGCAAAATCGAAGTCGATTGGCAGGGTTAATCACTCCTCCCCGAAGATCTCACGGAACCCGACCAAGTGTTCCGTGAGAACCTTTTTCAACTCACCCAGTTTCAAATGGTCCGCCTTCAGGAACTTCAGCAATAACACCTCCGAACCGTCGGCGCGGTCTTGCGTCAAGGACGGTTCGCGTCCGATGCCCTCGAACCGGCTGAGGTTAAATTGCCCCGGTTTGCCGATGAATCGGCATTCGAGCGCCGCCGAGTCTTTCGTTTTCCAACGTGCCCAACTGTGGTTAATCCCCGGCGCTTTCAACAAGATCGCGTCGGCCGTGTCCCATTTGATTTCCACATCCGGTTCGATCTCGCGCACGAGCGCCAGGAGCTTTTTCAAAATCCCAAGTTCCCACTTTGGCGGTTTGCCGGCTGGGAAGCCTTTGGTGCCGAGGTGCCACTGCTCGCCGTTTTGCTTCCACGGCATCACGTCTTCGGTACTTGTTTGCATCCGCTTTAAGTTGGCACGAAACGCGGTCGTGGCCTGTTGAAGAAACGCGAGGAACGTCGGCGTATCAATCTCCGCTTGCTTAACAACCGTGATCGAAACATCCTGCCACGGTCCACGTGATTGCGTGACATCCACTCGCTTATCCCGGCTATAGTTCTCCAGGCCGACGATGTCCGAGAGCGGCTTCAGCCCAAGTTTCGTGGTCAGATCGGCTTGCTTGAACGTGTTTCGCCCGACTCGGAACACCAACGTCAAATACGCTTCGTGCCCCGTCATCGCGTGGAGGAACCACCCGTGCGATTTGGTTTCCGCCGCGACTTCCACCACAGAGCGGGTGTTCCAATTCGTCGGGGAAAACGGTCCGAGTTCTTCGACTTGCTCAATCACCCACGTGAGCGCGGCGCCGTCCCACTTGCTCGCGGTTCCCTTGGTCGTGACGCGGTCTTGTGTGTGCCACTTCACGCCGTTGGCTTCCCACGGCAGCTTTTCGTCCTTGCCGACTTGGGAAATCTCGATGTCATCCAGTTTCGCCTTTAATGCCGCCTTGGGGTCGAACTTGATCCGCTCCTGGTACGGTCCCGCTTTCAGCACGGCAGCAAGAATTGACCCGGTGTGTGATGTGACCACTTTGGCCTGTTGCACGACATCTTCCGGCGTGCCCTGCGCCACGACTTCCCCACCGCCGATACCGGCTTCCGGCCCCATGTCGATGATCCAATCCGCAGTCTTGATGACATCAAGGTTATGCTCCACAACGAGGACCGTGTTGCCGAGATCGACCAGCCGATGCAGCACGTCCAGCAGTTTGCGCACGTCGTCGAAGTGCAACCCGGTCGTCGGTTCATCGAGTAGATACAGCGTCTTGCCGGTGCTAGGACGGGCGAGTTCGGCGGCGAGTTTTACCCGTTGCGCTTCCCCACCGGACATCGTCGGGGCAGGCTGACCGAGCGCCATGTACCCGAGGCCGACATCCGAGAGCGTTTGCAAGATGACGCGGATTTTTGGGATGTTGTTGAAAAGGGCAAGGGCGTCGTTCACCCGCATGTTCAACACGTCGCTGATCGACTTGCCGTGGTACAGCACGGCCAACGTTTCCGTGTTGTACCGGCTGCCGTGGCAGGTGTCACATTCGACCCACACATCGGGGAGAAAGTGCATCTCAATCTTCTTCTGGCCGTTCCCCTCGCAGGCTTCGCACCGGCCACCCTTCTGGTTGAAACTGAATCGGCGCGCCGCGTACCCGCGCACCTTGGACTCGGGCAACCGCGTGTAAAGTTCGCGGATCAAGTCGAACACGCCCGTGTAAGTCGCGGGGTTCGACGACGGGGAGTTGCCGATCGGGTCTTGATCGACGTTGATGATCTTGTCGATGTTTTCCAGTCCGCGCACGTCATCGTGGGCGGCCCCCGGCGTCTGTGCCCGGTGCAACTTCCGCGCGAGGGTGTTGTACAGCACCTCGTTCACGAGCGAGCTTTTCCCAGACCCGCTGACCCCCGTCACCGCAACCAACACGCCGAGCGGAATGTGGACATCCACGTTGCGCAAGTTGTGTTGTCGAGCGCCGATAATGCTGAGCGCCGTCCCCAGCGGTGACAGTGCGGTGACAGTGTCAACGTGCGGTTCCGATTGAAGGATGCCGATTGATTTCATCCGGCGGTTCGATGGAATCGGGATCGACAACTTGCCGGAGAGATACTTCCCCGTGAGTGACAACTTTGATTTTTCGATTTGTTTCGGCGAACCGTCCGCAGTGACTTCGCCACCTTGGTCGCCCGCACCGGGGCCGAAGTCGAGCAGATAGTCCGCTGCCGAAATCACCTCACGATCGTGTTCCACAAGGAGTAACGTGTTGCCGAGGTCACGCAGCCGATGCAGGGCCACCAGCAATCGGGCGTTGTCACGCGGGTGGAGGCCGATCGTCGGTTCGTCGAGGACGTACAGAACGCCGGTCAGCCCGCTGCCAATCTGGGACGCCAACCGGATTCGCTGAGCTTCGCCACCGGACAACGTCGGGCCTGTCCGATCGAGACTGAGGTAATCAAGACCAACATCGACGAGGAACTTTGAGCGGTTAATGATTTCCCGAAGTACCTCGCCGATCACGTCTTTGTCTCGCTTGGTGAGTTTCAGTTTCTCGAACAGTTGCAACGAGTCACCCAACGGCTTGTGACACAATTCACCGAGGGTTAAGCCATGAAACCGCGTCGCCGCCGCATCGGGTCGTAACCGTGAGCAATGACACGCGGAGCAGGGGATCTCATCGACGAGATGTTCGAGCTTCATTCGGTAAACAAAGCTCACCCGGCTCGCTTCATCAATGGCCGGAAACAGGCCCTTGTATTGGAACTGGATGCCCGGCGATTTGGCATCGCGGGTCAGCGGAATGAAGTCATCGCCGGTCCCTTGTAGAATGGCCCGTTGCTGTTTTTCATCAAGTTGATCGTAGGGCGTATCCAGGCTGAATCCCACGTGTTTCGCCAGTGCCTCCGCGAACGGCAGAAACGGGCTTTTCGCGTTCAGTTCTGGCCACGCCGTGATCGCGTCTTTTCGCAGTGACAACGCACCGTCACCGATCAGCAAGTTGACGTTGGCGCCCCGTTGGAACCCAAGCCCTTCACACGTTTGGCACCAACCGAGCGAACTGTTGAACGAGTAGTTGTGCGGGTTCAAAACCTCGTAACTCTTGCCACACGTTGTGCAGGCGAGGTGCCGTGAGAATCGGTCCACACGCCATTGGGTTTCGTCCTTGTCGTTCTCGACATACGCCAAATGTACGACGCCTTGGCCCAGTTCGAGGGCTTGTTCGATCGCCTCCGCAATGCGGGTTCGGGTGCCCGGCTTGACGACGTTGCGATCGACGACGACTTCGACTTTATGCTTGCGACGATGGTCGATGGCAGGCGGTTCGTCGAGGTTGTACGACTTCGAGTCCACCCGCATCCGGACGAACCCGGCGCGGCGGATTTCGTCCCAAATGGCTTCGTACTTTTCCTGGCCCTTGCGTTCGATGGGCGCCATCACATAAAGCTTCGTTCCTTCCGGAAGGGCCAGGATTTTTTCGATGATCTGGTCGGCGGTTTGGGTGCCCATCGGCACTTGGCACTTCGGGCAGAACCGCTCGCCGAGTCGGGCATAAACAATCCGCAGGTAGTCGTAGATTTCCGTGATGGTGCCGACGGTCGAACGCGGGCTTTTGCTGGTCGTTTTCTGCTCGATCGCAATGGCGGGGGAGAGGCCAGTGATCTGTTCGACGCGCGGTTTTTGCACCTGCCCTAGAAATTGCCGAGCGTAACTCGACAGCGATTCCATGTACCGACGTTGGCCCTCCGCGTAGATCGTGTCCATCGCCAACGACGACTTGCCGGACCCACTCGGGCCACAAAACACGGTCATCTGGTCGCGGGGGATGCGGGCGTTGATGTTCTTGAGGTTGTGTTGGCTCGCGCCTTGCACTTCGAGATGGGTGATGTACTCCGTTTCGGCCTTTTTCTTGGCGGGTCGATTGCGCTGTTTGGTCGTCAGTTTCTTCGGGTTCAAGATCGGGGCGAGGGCCACGCCGGTGTGGGAGGCTTTGCACTTCGCCACGGTTTCCGGCGTCCCGGTGACGACAACTTCGCCACCCCCGCTACCGCCCTCCGGCCCCATGTCGATGACCCAATCGGCGGTCTTGATGACATCAAGATTGTGTTCGATCACCAACACCGTGTTGCCTTGTTCGACGAAGCCGTGCAGCACTTCCAGCAGTTTGCGAATGTCTTCAAAGTGCAAACCCGTTGTCGGTTCATCCAGGATGTACAGCGTCTTGCCGGTCCCGCGACGGCAGAGTTCTTTGGCGAGTTTGACCCGTTGCGCTTCGCCACCCGAGAGGGTCGGGGAGGGCTGGCCGAGTTTCAGGTAATCGAGACCGACGTTGTGGAGCGTTTGCAACATCGGGCGGATTTTGGGGTGGTGCTCGAAGAGTTCGACCGCTTGGCCGATTTCCAAGTCGAGCACTTCCGTGATCGTCTTGCCGCGGTAATGAACCTGCAGAGTTTCTCGATTAAATCGTCTTCCGTCGCAGACATTACACGTCACCCACACGTCCGCGAGGAAGTCCATTTCGAGGCGATTGGAGCCGTTCCCCATGCAGGCTTCGCAGCGCCCACCTTTGACGTTAAAACTGAACCGCCCCGGCTGGTAACCGCGCACTTTCGCCTCGGTCATGTCCGCGAACAACGAGCGGATCTCGTCCCAAACTTTGATGTAAGTGGCCGGGTTCGAGCGCGGCGTTCGCCCGATTGCGGTCTGGTCGATGTCGATCACTTTGTCGATGTTCTGCGTGCCTTCGATTTTTTCGTGCGAGCCGACTTCGTGAAGTTGCTCGTCCACTTCTTCATCGTCGGCGACCCGCTTGGCTGTCACATGAACGGCTAGCGCTTCCTTAAGGATGTCGTTGATAAGCGAACTTTTGCCGGAGCCACTGACACCCGTTACGCACACGAAGACGCCAAGCGGAATATCGACTGTCACGTCCTTCAAGTTGTTGTGCTTCGCGCCGATGATTCGTAACTGTTTGCCGTTGCCAACACGACGCTGCTTGGGAATGGGAATCGACAGTTCGCCGGTCAAGTATTTTCCGGTGATGCTGGCCGGGTTGGCAAAGACTTCCGCCGGGGTACCCGATGCCACCACCTCACCACCACGGATGCCGGGGCCGGGGCCGAAGTCCACGAGGAAATCGGCGGCGCGCATCGTGTCTTCATCGTGTTCGACGACGAGGACCGTGTTGCCGACATCCCGGAGCCGTTCGAGGCTTCGCAACAGGCGTTCGTTGTCACGCGGGTGCAAGCCGATGCTGGGTTCATCCAGGATGTACAACACACCCACCAGCCCGCTGCCGATTTGCCCGGCGAGTCGAATGCGTTGCGCTTCGCCGCCGGAAAGCGTCGGGGCGGAACGGTCCAAGCTGAGGTAGTGCAGACCGACATTGAGCAAGAAACCCAGTCGAGCGTGGATTTCCTTCAGGAGTTCGCCCGCGATTTGCCGTTGAACTGGGGTCAGTCCCATTTCCAACTGATCGAACCACGGCACCACGACACCGATCGGCATGTGGCCGAGTTCGATCAGCGTTTTGCCGCCGACGCGCACCGCACGGGCTTGGGGATTCAGCCGTTCGCCGCCACACGCCGGACAACGCACCACGCGCATGAATTTTTCAAGCTGCATTCGACGCGGCCCGGCTGCGGTCTTCTTGAACTGCGACATCAGTTGCGGAATCACGCCTTCCCACTTGCCGCTATGCTTCCAGACTTTGCCGCCACGCTGCTTCCATTCCCAGATGATGTGCGCATCCCCGCTGCCTTGGAGTAACTGGTGTTGCTGATCTTTGGGGAGCTTGTTCCACGCGGTCTTGAGGTCGATGCCCAGCGACTTGCCAATGCCCTCAAAGACGTGCTTCCGCCAACGCCCCATCCCCTTCATGGCGCCGATGAGCGGTATCGCGCCGTCGTAAAAACTCAGATTCTCATCAGGTATCAGAACTGATGTGTCGAACGTGTACTTCGTACCTAACCCGTCACAGTCGAGGCACATTCCGTGCGGGCTGTTGAACGAGAACAGTTGCGGGGAAGGGGGTTCGTAGCTGATGTTGCAATGGGTGCAAGCGTAGTGGGCGGAGAGCAGAATGTCTTCCGAATCCGGCGTTGGGAAATCGGTATCCCTCATCTTCGGATCGGGTGCGGCTTGGGCGTCCGCTTCGATCGTGACGATGAGATTCCCTTCGCCGAGTGTCAGCGCTTGTTCAACGGCCTCGACGATACGGGTGCGGAAGCTGTTGCCGGATTTTGGTTTCGCGCTCTCGATCTTGAGGCGGTCAATCACCACTTCGATGGAGTGCTTGATCTTCTTGTCGAGTTTCAGGTCGTCCGTCATCTTGACGATTTCGCCATCGACCCGAGCGCGGACGTAGCCCCGCTTCACCATGTCCGCGAAGAAATCTTTGAACTCACCCTTTTGGCCACGGATCACCGGCGCGAGCAGCATGAACCGCGTGCCATCAGGCAGGGAAAGAATCCGCGCCAGAATCTGTTCGCGGGTCTGGGCGGTGATGGGGCGTTGGCATTTGGGGCAATGGCCTTGGCCCACCCGCGCGTACAACACGCGCAAAAAATCGGATACTTCCGTGATAGTGCCGACCGTGGAGCGGGGGTTGCGGCCGGCAGTTTTTTGTTGAATGCTGATCGCCGGTGACAGCCCACTAATAAATTCAACATCCGGTTTGGGAAGTTGACCCAAGAACTGGCGGGCGTAATTTGACAAACTTTCCACGTACCGCCGCTGGCCTTCGGCGTACAACGTATCAAATGCAAGCGATGATTTCCCGGACCCACTCACCCCAGTAAAGACGATCAATTTGTTCTTCGGGATTTCGAGGTTGATGTTGCGCAGGTTGTGTTCCCTGGCACCCCGAACGACGATATTTTGGCTATCCATAGTTTAGTGAGACCGCGTCTGGCTTTGGACATTCGTACCGGAAGGGTACAGGTGATTAGTATACCGGCAAGGGTTCCCGGTTCTACCGTCGGGTCTAAGTTCCACATCTGGAGTTGAGCCGTACCACTCTGTTCGGTAGGTTCACGCAATTGCTCATTCGTCGTAAACTGTTTCGAGTGCTATAGTTGACAGTGCATAATGCGGATGGCTATCTTCAGGAGAATCTCGTGCCACACGGGAACTCTGAACTCTCTTTTCGCGTCGTATTGATAGGTTGATGTGAATCAAGACGACAGACGCCTAATATTGGAGTGTCTCAACGGCCAAACCGATGCCTTCGGGGAACTAGTTCGTCGCTACCAAGATCGCCTATTTCATGCGGTTTTGCGGATCGTCGATAACCCAGATGACGCCTTGGATGCCGTTCAGGATGCGTTCATCAACGCTTATGTTTCCTTGGCGTCGTTCAAAGGTGATGCGGAGTTTTATACTTGGCTGTACCGGATTGCCTTCAACACCGCCGTGAGCCTGAAACGTCGCCGTCGAATGCTGGTCAGTTTGGATAGCGGGCGGGACGGCGAAACGGGTATTGACCCGGCTGACCCGTCGGAAGAAACTCGCCCAGGAATGGCCCTTGAACGCACGGAAGACGAAATTGTACTTCAGGCGGCACTGAATCGGCTTTCACTGGAGCATCGCACAGTTCTCGTGATGAAAGACATTGACGGCTTGAAGTACGAAGAAATCGCGGAAGTGGTCGGTGTGCCAATCGGAACGATCCGAAGCCGAATTCACCGGGCGCGGTTAGAATTGAAAGTTTTACTGGAACCAGAAATGGGTTCCGAGTAACAAAGTTCGTTATATATAGGAGTTACGCAGTGGTGTTGTGAGTCGGGTTCTCGAAGTCCCGCAGGGTGGCTATAGTCGCGGGCATGAGCCAGCCCAAAGTCTCCGCGCTTGAG
>JAYVXO010000214.1:0-71329 GCA_043785105.1 Fimbriiglobus sp. | reverse complement strand
TCAGTCAACAGGTTCTGCACAAGATGCTACTGGCTGCTGGCTTAAAAGAGGTTGCAGTCACGCACCGGACGACCAACCAATTGACTGAGGCGTTGACCGCACACGCCGAAGCGATCAAGCTGATTGATGAAACAAAGCCGACCCCGCCCCTGGAACGGGACCACCGCTTTATCCGGTTACTCGTGATAGCTGAGCGCGCAGAAACCTTCACAAAACTACCGCCTCAATCGTCCCCTGCGGCATCGGTATTGGCAGCAATTGATCTGGAAACTGCGACGGCTGGGATCGAAGAAATGCAAAAAATGCACCCACAAACGCCACTTTATAAGGAGTGGTTAGCGGCAACGTACCTAACCCGCAGCGAGATCGCCCTCGCCAATTCGCAGTTCAAAACCGCTGAGGGAAATCTCAACTGTGCGAAACGGTTGCTAATGGGCTTGCGTCAAGAAAACAGGGACATTAGTGACTATCGTTATTTGCTAGCACGGACTGCGTTTGGCTTTTATCGCCTTTACACCGTAACAAATAACCGAATCGGAATGGGGATTTGGGGTTGCCGCGTCAAGTCGCTACTCGGGGTTGGAAAAGCCGAACTGTTCTACCCCGACAACGTTTTGTACCAGCAATTGCTTAAGGATTTTAACCGGGCGGGGACACCCCGCCCGTAGAGTTCACTCGTTCGCGTGGTATGGCACTACGCGAAGACATCGATCGTTACCGTGGCGTCGTTCGAGATTTGAACCGGCGGCGTTGCGTTGTTCTTGATCGCCAGGATGAACGTACTGGCGATCGCGGACGAGGTGGACGGGTACGAACTTTGTGCTTGTACGCTGGATACTCCCGCGTAAGTGAGCGACGCCTCCCACATGCCCGAACTGGTTACGAACTGTGTTAATGTTCCAGTCCACTTCCTGGTCGATCCGACTTCATCGAGCGTCACGCCGAGACCGACGGCGAGTGTCGATCCAGTCGCAGAGATGTTAACCGTATAAGTGGCGGCAGTGTCGGTCCCAACTCCACCCTTGGCATCGGTAATATTGATTGAGATAACAGCCATCGTGAGCACCTCTCGTAACCGTGAAGGTTTTTTTCGACCGAACGGACGAATGTTCGGCTCGTGCGGCCATGATAAATTGCATTGATTCGCAAGGTCAACAAATAAAATGACATTTCTGCGAAACTTTTAGCCTGTGCAATCGTTGCAACCGAGGCTTTGGTTTTGATGACGGACGGGTGTCGTGTTTCCAGTAACTCGATTCGTCGAGAACCAGTATCATCTTGATGAGGTACTTCACACTACTACCCATTCAGGAGAGTTCGTGATGCACGAGACTGCTACAATTCGCGCCAAGGTTTACGACAACATCACGGAAACCATTGGCGGCACACCGCTTATCAAGCTGCGACGCATTACTGCGGGGTGCAAGGCGACCGTCATTGCGAAACTCGAAAACTTCAACCCGCTGTGGTCCGTGAAAGACCGGATCGGCGCCGCGATGATCGAAGCTGGCGAAGCGGAAGGGAAGATCACCAAGGACACGGTGATTATCGAAGCCACGTCTGGAAACACCGGCATCGGGCTGGCGTTCGTGTGTGCCGCGAAAGGCTATCGGCTCGTGATTACGATGCCGGAAAGCATGTCGCTGGAACGCCGCCGGTTGCTAAAAGCATTCGGCGCCGAACTGCACCTGACCCCCGCCGAAAAGGGCATGAACGGAGCGGTCTCGCGGGCCGAAGAGTTGTTCCGCGAGCACGGCGGCGAACCGAAGGCGTTCATTCCGCAGCAGTTCAAAAACCCCTCGAACCCCGAAATTCACCGCCAAACGACTGCCGAGGAAATCTGGCACGCGACCGACGGCAAGTTCGACATCTTCGTCTCGGGCGTCGGCACGGGTGGCACGATTACGGGTTGTGGCGAAGTGTTCAAAAAGCGAAATCCCAACATCAAGTGTGTCGCCGTGGAACCGACTGCCAGCACGGTACTGACGCAACACATCACGCAAGGCGTGCCCGCGAATCAAGTCGTCCCCGGACGGCACAAGATCCAAGGCATCGGGGCCGGGTTTATTCCCGGTGTGTTGCTCGACGGACTGAAACGCGCCAACGACGGCGGCTACACGCTCGTGGATGAAGTCTTCCAAGTGACTGACGATGAATCCTTTGAGACCGCCCGCCAACTCGCCAAGCAAGAAGGCATGCTCGTCGGGATCAGTTGCGGTGCAGCAGCGGCGGCGGCTCTTGCAATTGCGAAGCGCGAGGAGAACGCGGGGAAAACAATCGTTGTCATTCTTCCAGACCTCGGCGAACGGTACTTGTCCACCGCGTTGTATCCCCAAGAGTAATGTGTGTCGGAATCGTGGTGTGTGGATACGATGACATCACACCCACCCACCACGAGACCCATCATGGACCCGGACGAAATCCCGTTTGCCCCGAAAGTCGATCCCGCGCTTTTCGATCGTGTTCGCACAACGTTGGAAGCCGAGGGGCCGAGTGCGGCGGTTGCTGCACTTTGCCACGAGTTAGAACAGGCCGAGGACTACCAGAACCTCTTCTACGCAATGTTGATGAAAAAGCGCGTCGAGTTGAAACTCCCACCGTTCCCGATGGGGCCATCGGCGGACTTGCCACCGGAGGCCCACGAGCCTTACGAAGAAGCGATCCGGCAAGCCGGGCGGCACGTCGGGACACAACTTTTGCAGCGTGGCGACATCCCGAAAGCGTGGTCGTTTTTCCGGATGCTCGGCGAACCGGAACCGGTGCGACAAGCCCTGCGAGATTACAACCCTGGTCCGGATGCCGACCCGTACCCTGTGATCGAAATTGCGTGGCAACACGGGGTCTTGCCCGAGAAGGGCTTTGACCTGATTCTGGACCGGAGCGGCGTCTGTTCTTCGATCACAATGGTTCAATCGTCGGACATGAGCAGCAACCCGGCGTTGCGTGAGTATTGTGTCAAACGCCTGATTCGGGCGCTGCACGACCAACTTAAAGAGCGACTGCTGAACGATCTGCAGTCGCACAATGTCACACCGCCCGCCGACGTGACCGTGAGCCAGATTTTGGTCGGGCACCCCGAGTTGTTCCCCGAAGATGCGTATCACATTGATACCTCACACCTCTCGTCCATTGTGCAAATGGCGATGCAACTGGCCAATTGCCCGGAAATTGCTTTGGCCCGTGACCTGTGTGTGTACGGGACGAAACTCTCCGCCGGGTTGCGTGGCGACAACGACCCGCCGTTCGAGAACACCTACTTCGATTACGTCAAATTTCTCGACGTGATTGGTGGCACCGATGTCGAAGGTGGCTTGAAGCACTTCCAGGCAAAAGTGGAGGCCACGACTGCGGACGGGTATCAGTTCCCCGCCGAAGTGCTGGTCAACTTGTACTTGAAAGCGAACCGGCTACACGACGCACTGGCGGTGGCGAAACAACACCTTGCAGACGCGAATGAATCGGCCCTGAGTTGCCCGAGTGTGACTGAACTCGCCCGGCGGGCGGGGGACTTTACGACACTGACTGAGTTGGCAAAATCGAAAGCGGATCCGGTGACATTTTTGGCGGGACTAATCGCTGCCAAAGGATGACGAGGTTGTTGGTTACGGCGTGGGCTGATAGTTTAGTGGGATTCATTGTGAGGATACGTGATGACCGAGCCAAACCCGACTGTTCCGGCACCCCAAGTCGATAATCCTACTACGCCAACACCACCGATGCCAGCCGCTACGCCGCAATCCGGCGCACAGCCATCGGTGCAGGCTCCGGTTCAAGATCGCGGTGACCGGCGTGGGCCACCGAAACCGGGCGATCGCGGCCCGCGCAAGCCGTTACCGCCACGCGGCGACCGGCCCAAACTTGATGGCACGAAACCGCCCCAACTAGACGCAAAAGATTTCGCTGGAATGCGCCCCAATAAGCGGGATTTGGACGCGGGCCTGGATGCCGAAATGGAAGCGGCCCTGAAGGGCTTCGACGTGACCGGCACGATTGTCGAGGAAAGCAAGCCGAAGCAAGCAGCGGGGATCCCCGGCCAGCAACAAAAGAAGCGCGGGAAGATTCTCGGCATCCACGGCAAAGATGTGTTCGTCGATGTCCCCGGTGGCCGCAGCCAAGGCGTGCTGCAGATGCTGCAATTCACGGACGTCAAACCCGTGATCGGCCAGGAAGTCGAGTTCGACATCGAAGGGTACGACGGGGCGAACGGGTTGCTGAAGCTCACAATGCACGGCTCCGCACAGGCTGTGACCGACTGGTCTAGTATCTCCCGTGGCATGATCGTCGAAGCCAAAGTCACCGGCGTGAACAAGAACCGCACCGGGTTGATGATTGAGGTCAGCGGCATCAAGGGGTTCATGCCGATCAGCCAAGTCGATATGTACCGCGTCGAGAAGCCCGAAGACTTCATCAACCAGAAGCTAAAGTGCATGGTAACGGAACTCGAACCGAGCGAACGAAACCTCGTCGTCAGCCGTCGCGCACTCCTGGAACGCGAACGAGTGGAGCAAGCCGAAAAGTTCTGGGCGAGCGTCGAGGAAGGGCAAATCAAAACAGGGATTGTCCGGAGTGTGAAGCCATTCGGGGCGTTCGTCGATTTGGGCGGCGCGGACGGGCTGATTCCGGTTTCGGAGATGAGTTGGTCGCGTGTCGGCGATCCATCCGATGTGGTGAAAATCGGCCAAAAAGTCGAAGTGAAGATTCACCGTCTCGATCGGGAAGCCCGCAAAATCGGCCTGAGCCTGCGGCAACTGGTCCGCAGCCCGTGGGACGACTTCGCGGAGCAGAACAAAGCTGGGGCACGCATTACCGGCAAGGTTACCCGCATCATGGAATTCGGGGCGTTTGTCGAAGTGGCACCCGGTGTCGAGGGGCTGGTTCACGTGTCGGAACTCTCCACGATGCGAGTTCGGAAAGTGAGCGACGTGCTAAAGGAAGGCCAAGACGTGACCGTGCAAATCATCAGCACCGACACGGAAGCACGCCGAATGTCGCTGTCGTTGAAGTCTCTCCAAGCCGAAGTTGAAGCCGAAGAATCTGCGAAGAGTGATGCCGAAAAAGACGCTGACATGAAGGACGCGGAAGTCCGCATGGCCGCCCGATTGGCCAACCCGAACCTACGTGGTGGAATCGGCGCCGGGAAGATGTTGATTGACACAGGTGAGTAATCACCCCCCAAAGCCCACGGAGTCCGCTCCGTGGGTAAAGTAAAGCCCACGGAGCGGACTCCGTGGGCGTTCTGTGGAATTGGTGCTCTCCGCCAAACTGAACTCTCCGTAGGTTAACGGCGTATTAGCGCAGTCTGGTACTCTGTCCACAATTTTGCCTCACGGGACCGCGACCCGATGTCCGAACTGCTACCACTGCTTGCAACACTCCAGGCTAACATTGCGGCAGTGTTCTTGGGCAAGCCGGATGTCATTAAGCTGGCAACAGTTGCTTTGCTTTCTGAAGGGCACCTTCTACTCGAAGACGTGCCGGGGGTCGGGAAAACGCTATTGGCGAAAGCCATTGCCCGCAGTCTTTCGTGTAGCTTCCATCGGGTGCAGTTTACGCCGGACCTTCTGCCGGGTGACTTGATTGGGACTAGTGTTTACAACCAGCAAACCAGCACGTTTGTGTTTCAACAAGGGCCACTGTTCGCCCAGGTGATTCTGGCGGACGAGATTAACCGAGCCACCCCCCGCACGCAGTCGGCGTTGTTGGAAGCGATGAGCGAAAAGCAAATCACGGTCGATGGTGAAACCCGCCCACTCGGGCCGCCGTTCCTGGTGTTAGCCACCCAGAACCCTTACGAATTTGAAGGCACTTATCCGCTGCCGGAAAGCCAACTCGATCGGTTCATGTTGCGGTTAAAAGTGGGCTACCCGGCGCGCGAAGCGGAGCGGGCGATTTTGCTCCAGCATCGTGGCGGCGAGCCGATCGACCAGATGAAACCCGTCCTGACCACAAAAGACGTAGTTGCATTGCAAAATCTCGCCCGCAGTATTCGCGTCGAAGCCCCGATCGCGGAATACATCTTGGAACTGATTGATTCGACCCGGACCCATGCCGAAGTCCGTCTGGGTGCCAGTACCCGCGCTGCACTCGCCTTGTATCGAGCAGTACAAAGTTATGCACTGGTCGATGGCCGCGATTATGTCACACCGGACGACGTGAAGGCGATGGCCGAGCCGGTCTTGGCCCACCGGCTTCTCACCCGCGCCTGGGACCAAGGAGGCCGCGACGATGCGGGGCCGATCGTCCGCGAACTGCTTGCAAAAACCAAGGTGCCCACGTAACACGGAATTGGAACCACGAATCGCACGAATCAGACGAATAATTAAGCTTCGGACTCGTCGCACCGGTGTTCAGATGAAACATGATGATTTGTCGGATTGATTTCATTCGTCTAATTCGTGCGATTCGTGGTGAATCTCCTGGCGAATTCAGGTGACCCGTGCGTGATGTCCCCGCAAGTCAACCGATTCCGACGATGAAAATCCGCTTCACGCGCGCGGCGGCGGTTTGGGTCGTCGTTGCCGTCGTGTTGACGGTGGTGGGGTGGTATAAAACGATCAACTTGCTGGTCCTCGCTGGCTATCTGCTGATCGCACTTCTCGGCGTCAATTTGTGGCTGGCTTGGCGAATGGCGGCGCGACTGATCGCAACCCGCCAGCCGACCTCGCCGGCTTTTTGTGGTGAAACAATTGCCGTCGCCACGGAAGTGCGCAACGACTCGGGTCGCGCCGTGACGACACTGCTGACCGATCAAGCCGATACCAATCGGGCCGCGTGGTTGTTTGCACCGTTGCCGGCAGGTGAATCCCGGTTACTGACCGCGCGGTGGTCATTCAAAACGCGGGGACGACATACGATCGGGCCGTTGATGGTCGATTCGTCGTACCCCATCGGCCTAGTTCACGTTTTGCACCCGCTCAGCGCGGACAGCCACATTTTGGTGCTGCCGCCGATCGGGAAGGTTGATCTGGAGATGTTTCGCCGTTGGCTAATTCGCGGCGGAGCCGGGGATGGCCAAACACGGCGGCCCTCCCGGCGTGCGGCACTGGGTAACGGGGACATTCGCGGGCTGCGGCCGTACCGGCCGGGTGACAGCCCACGCGAGATTCACTGGCGAAGTTCGGCACGGCGTAATCAACTTTTGGTGCGCGAATATGACTGCTCCGAACCGCTCGATCTCATTATCGTGGTTGATCCCTGGTTGCCGGAACTGAACAAGGCATGGGACGAGGATTCCACCGCGAACACCGAAGCCGCTCGTCGGTTGGAATGGGCACTCAGTTTGGCGACGAGTTTAGCACTCGCCTGGAGTAACACGGACAACCCCGCAGACTTAACACTGATTGTGCCCGGTTCGCCAGTGATCGTGCAACACGGCCCCGGTTCGCAAGGCTTCGTCCGCAAGGCATTCGCTTGTTTGGCCGAAGTGCGGGGAACCGATCGCGTGCCGATCGTCTCGCCGGATTACGCCCGACGGCGATCGAATCGTGCGGCCCGCTTGCTGATTAGTTCTCGTCCGGCTAGCCCACTTTTAGCCGCGTTCCGGAGCAATGGTTTAGCGTTCACGGAGGTCAACCCCATTCAACCCGTTGCGTGGTTTACGCCCCCGACCGCCTTGGCTGAAACTTCGTCCCGTAAGTCCTGATACCTGGAAGGGACCGATGCCGACCCACTTCGCGTTTCGTGTCAGCACCTACCTCACCCTGATTTTGGCGTGCTTCTGTTTGGGGTATGCCGAGTGGGATTTTCTGCGGGAAGCCTCGCTCTTCAGCGGTCTGGTCATCGCGTTGCTTGTTGTGTCGTTTTTCTGCGAAGAGCGGTATCAACTCGATCTGGCTGCGGCCAACCGCGTGGGGCTGGTGATTGGTCTCGTCGGCACGGTTTGGCTGGCCTATCAATTCATCAACAAAAACAGCCTCATTTATACCTTCCCCTGGCCCGCAAGTTTGCTGCCATTTCTCGGCCCGCTCTTGATGATCTTGATGCCGGCAAAGATGTTCCGCCCGAAACATGTCGGCGACTGGTGGGCCATGCAAGGCATCGGGTTGGCCGCAATGGGCTTGGCCAGCACGTTGGCTGAAGACGTGACGTTCGGCGTGATGCTCGGGCTGTATGTGATTGCTGGGGTGTGGAGCCTGAATATCTTTTTTTACCATCGCGTCGGTGGCACGCTGGCGCCGTTGCCGAATACCGATCCGGGTCCGACGCCGACGATTTTGGCCAGTAGCAACACCGTCGAAGATATTCGCCTGGGCCGCCAATTTCTGGCCCGGACGCTGATTTGGATCGCCGCAGCGTTGTTGCTGGCCTTACCCTTTTTCTTCGTCACCCCGCGCTCGCAGGGATCACGGTGGCAGTTCATGAAGCCCGTACTTGAAACAGGTTACTCCAGTGATCAGAGTGTCGATATGAATCGAACGGGGGACTTGAAGACGAACCATGAGGTTGCGTTTGAGGTCCGGGCAACGGCACGAACCGGCGAGCCGAAACTCGACCTCGATCCGAATCAACGCTTTCGTGGCGTCAGTTTCAACGTGTACGACAAAGGCATTTGGAGCCGTAAAAATGCGGACCAAATCTACACACACGGCGCAAATGTTTTGGTCGTGAATGCAAGTCCATTCGTCCCCCCGGATTTCGGCCCCGATCAGTTTCAACTCGACTTTGTTCCCAAGATGGATCCCAAGAAGAAGCTCGATTTTGTCGTGGCAGATCCCGTGATTTGGGCGGTCAATGAAAAGCCCCCGATCGGCACAATCAAGAAGAATGAATCCCGGAGTTGGCACCAAGATTTAGACGGAACGTTCCGGATGTTTGGCATCACACTCCAGGTCGGCGAGACGCTGTACTACCGCCAGATCATGCGTTACAACCCCGCCGAAGATCGTGACCTCGGTTCCCCGTTTGAACTGTTAGTTCCGTTCCAACCGCTGGGGGGCACTCAATCACCGGACAACCCGACCGTCGTAGCGCGCGTGGTTACGTCTGCTCGGCTCAAGAAGTGGTGCCAGGATTTGTTGGCGGACTTGGCCGAACAAAATCCCGAACTCCGCAAGGTGCAAGATCGTGCCATGAAGGCGCCGGTGTTCCAAGTCGCCGCCCAGGATTTTGAGACCGTCGCCAAGGCGTTTCGTTCGTACCTGGCGCGATCCGGGGAATTTGAATACACACTCAAGCTTCGACGACAAGATAAAGGTCTCGACCCGGTCGAAGAGTTTTTGTACCGCACCAAGGAAGGGCATTGCGAACGGTTTGCGGCAGCACTCGTGTTGATGTCACGCTCAGTCGGGATTCCCGCAAACTACGTGCTGGGTTTCAAAGGCTGGGATGCCGGTGACGAACCCGGAGTCTACTTGGTTCGGCAGGAACATACCCACGCCTGGGCGGAGGTGTTGGTTCCCCGGCA
Source organism: Fimbriiglobus sp. (assembly GCA_043785105.1). Lineage (GTDB taxonomy): Bacteria > Planctomycetota > Planctomycetia > Gemmatales > Gemmataceae > Fimbriiglobus. Next base: position 61,926 of record JAYVXO010000214.1, on the reverse strand, counting down.
CGCCCCGGCGGATTTCCCGTTTGAAAAGCCGCCACAAATCGAAAATGGCAAACCGATCGTCTGGCAGTGGTTGAGTCTTGACCCGACGCCGGACGGGGATACCGAAATCCCGACGCCCTCCAGTTGGATTGCGAATGCGCGCGTAACGGGCGTTAGCTTTTTCATGGACTTCATCGTGGGCTACAACAGCGAACGGCGGAATGCCAGCGTTCAATCGGCACGCGATTGGCTCGTGGAAACGGGTTGGAAGTTCATCGCGTTCCCCGTGGTACTTTTGGCGAGCCTCGTTTTCGTTGCGGTGATTTGGCGTCGTGGTAAGCGGCGAATCTTAGCGAGTCGGGCCGCATTCTCTGGCGTCGTCTGGTACGACGAACTGAACCATTTACTCGAAGCCCACGGTTTGAAGCTGACAGATGGTCAGACGCCACGCGAGTACGCCGTCGTGGCGACAGACTGGTTGCGACAACAGACTGTCACCCGCGACATCGCCGATTTGCCTCTCGATGTTGTGTCGCAGTTTTACCTCACGCGGTTCGCCAAACGCCCACTCACGTCCGAGCAGTCTGCCGACCTCAGCGCGAAAGTTAATCGGCTCGGCGATCGGCTGCGGAAGCATTCCCTTCGTTTCGTGTGACCGCAACCTTGCCGGGGATGACGGGTATGAGTCTGCCGCTTCGGATCACCGCTTCGAGTAGCGTTCTGGTCGTCATTGACGTGCAGGAAAAGCTGCTGGCCAAGATGCCACTCGGCGCGGAGTTGGTGCGCACAACTTGCTTCCTACTCGACGTTGCGAACTTGTTGACGGTGACTGTTCTGGCCACGGAGCAGTACCCCAAAGGGCTTGGTCCGACGACACCCGAAATTGCTAAGCGGTTGTCAACTCCCCCCGCCGCGAAGACCACGTTCAGTTGCTTCGGGAGTGCGGCATTTCGAGATCAACTCCGGGAAACAGGCTGCAAAGTGGTCATCCTGACCGGGATGGAAGCGCACGTTTGCGTGCTACAAACCGCCCTCGATCTCCTCGCCGAAGGCATGACCGTTTACCTGTGTGCGGACGCACTCGCCAGCCGCAACCCACGCGACTACAACACCGCACTTCAGCAAATGACCAATGCGGGGGCCATTCCGACAACCTCCGAAACCGTGGCGTTCGAGTGGCTCCGTGACGCGGCGCATCCGCAGTTCAAGGCAATCAGTAAGCTAGTCATCGAACGCGCGACACCGTCGTAACTCTCCAACACCTGAAGGTGCCGAATGACAATTCCTGGCCAACTGACACCCACCCCCCGATTGCTCCTCGGGCCGGGGCCGAGTGACGCCCACCCACGAGTCCTGACGGCCATGACGACGCCGCTATTGGGGCACCTCGATCCGCAGTTTCTGCAGATCATGAACGAAACCCAGGAGATGCTCCGGGAAGTCTTCCGCACGAAGAACCGCCTGACGTTCCCGGTCTCCGCGACCGGCATGGCGGGGATGGAAACGTGTGTGGTGAACTTGATCGAACCGGGCGACAAGATGGTGGTGTGCGCGAAAGGCTTCTTCGGCGGTCGGATGATTGACGTGGCTGGCCGTGCCGGTGCGCAAGTCACCGCGTTGCAAAAGCCGTGGGGCCAAGTGTTCGATCTCGACCAACTCCGCGACACCTTGAAAGCCGTCCGCCCGAAAGCACTTGGCATTGTTCACGCGGAGACTTCCACGGGGGCGTGGCAAAGCATCGAACAACTCGGGAAGCTTTGCCACGAGTTCGACACATTGCTAATCGTGGATGCCGTCACCTCGCTGGGTTGCACGCCGGTTGAAGTGGACAAGTGGGAACTCGACGCGGTGTTCAGTTGCTCGCAAAAAGGGCTTGGGTGCCCGCCCGGACTGTCCCCCGTCACGTTCAGCGATCGTGCCGTGGCGACGTTGAAAGCGCGCAAGACGAAAGTGCAAAGTTGGTACCTCGACCTCAGCATGATCGAAAGCTATTGGGGCGGCGATCGGTCGTACCACCATACCGCACCGATTACAATGATCTATGCCATCCGCGAGGGGCTTCGGATTGTGCTGGAAGAAGGTCTCGAAGCCCGGTGGGATCGGCACATGCGGAACCACAAAGCACTCAAAGCCGGCTTAACTGCACTCGGCATGACGTACATCGCACCCGAAGGGCACCAGCTTCCGCAGCTCAATGCCGTCCGGATCCCCGAAGGTGTCGATGACATCGCGGGCCGCAAGGCGTTGCTCAACGATCACGGCATCGAAGTCGGCGGCGGGTTAGGCGATTTCAAAGGCAAGGCGTGGCGGATCGGACTCATGGGGTACAACAGCCGCGCGAACAACGTCATGCTGGTGCTGGCGGCGCTTGAGCAAGTGCTACGCAAACATGGCGTGAACGTGGAACCCGGCAGCGGCGTTGCCGCAGCAGAACGGGCCTACGCAGCGTGAGTTGTGATTTTGCTTGTTAGCCCGTCGCGCGAGCGAGGGGTCTGGCCCAACCCCTCGCTCGCGCGTCGGGCTAACAAGCATCGGCATTGTTATGTAACGTGTATCAGTAGCGGAACTCCAGCCCGAACATCATTCCTTGCACCCAAAAATCGGAGCGGGTCATGAGTGGGACGGGATGCTCGGTGTTGCCGTTGTTTACGCCGGGCCGTGCGAACAGCGGCACTTGCGACGGGTCGATCGTTCGATCGAGTTGATCGCCGGGATGGACCGCTTCGCTCAGGTACAGGAAGTTGTAACCGAAGTAGACCCGCGAGTGATCCTTGAACTTGTAGCCGACTTTCACGATCGCTTCGGGCAGTACCGCGAACGAAGTCTGCACGAACCGCCCGCTGTTCGTCGATTGCCCCAGAACACCGCTGGCAAAGTATTGCAGCGGTTGCGCGTTGCCGGGCGTGACTGAGGCACCTTGCCCGCTGATCTTGACAACCCCGATCGACTGCCCAATGCCAACCTTCCCGACCATTTCCACGTACACCGGCCCCCGTGCCAAGTCCGCACTCAAGCCGAATTGCCCGCCGTGAAAACGGTTGTGGGCGTCGAATTGATCCGCAACCACGGCGAGAGTTCCCGGTAAGAGTGCCGTTTGTTCGATGCGTAGCCCTTCGTTCACCATCAGGTAGCGATAGCCGGCAATCGCATTGACGTTGGCACCCGGACTCGTGAACAGGTTGACCAGACCATTCACTTCCCAACCGCTGACGCGAGTTGATGTCGAGACTTCCGCGAGGCCGTTCAACCGTCCGGGGATCGCAACCGGGATCCAATCTTCATTGCCGGTGCTTGCGTTGATAATCGGACGTGCCAGTTGTCGCGGTCGCCCGTGTCCGGAATCACTGACCGATTGCGTCATCGTCCGGGTGCCGAGGAAAAAGTACGTCGCGGCGATTGCAGCGGTACCTGTTTCGTTGACTGCGAAACCATTCGTGATTCGCCCACCCGAAGTTGCCATCCCATCCCGTTGCGAATGACCGACCAGTACAACCGTGTTCGGACCGCCGAGGACGGGTGCATCCGCGTTGCGGTTGCCGGTAATCAGTGGCGGTAATGACTGACCCTTTGGCCACCACAGTAAGTATTCCAATGTCGTCCACGAGGTGGCAAACGGGCGGCGGTTCTCGTCCAGTTCCAGTGGCAATTCGCGGCTGGTCTTCGCGGCGGATTCCTCGCGGTCGTTGGTCAGCAGCGGCTCGGACATGATGACGGGTTGAAGCGGCTGCGAAACCGTTTTGCCATACGGAATGCCTGCCACTTCGATGCCAGACATCAGCGCCAACGGTGGCACTTCGATTGGCTTTGGCGCGGAATTTATTGGGAGTGGCGGACGGCTAATCGACGGCGGGCTGGGCGGATCGGTGGCCCAACAAAGTGATGCCGACCCGATCAGTACCAGCAACACGATGGACATCTTCGCAGGCATTCGCTTCCCTCAAACAGACCACACGCCTGCTATGCCAGGATGCCGCACCACTGTCCAGTGCGACCGGAGCTTCGGAATTGCATCGGCACTTGTCTTGACAGAATGAGGGGCCACGGTATTGTCCCGCCCGGCGAGAACAGTTTGTTTGCGGGGTTGTTTCCGAGGGTGGGCAGGATGGGCTACGCTGAGGTTCGGGGGAACCGGCGGGGTCAGCCACTTTAAGGATCGACTTCGTTGGAAGAGGGGGATGTGATGGCTCGTGCTACAACACTCTTGGCCGGGCTTTTTCTGGCGGCACTCGCTGGTTGTCTGCCGCAACAAACGACCACCCGATCTCAGGTCGCGGATGACGTGACGGACGGGGATCAGTTCTCCACGATCGGTAAGATCACTGCCATCGGTAACGTGGAGTCGATTCCGGTCTCCGGCGTCGGCCTGGTTTACAACTTGCCGGGCACGGGTAGCAGTCCGACTGCGGACGGCTGGCGGACCATGTTGGAACAATCTATTCGCCGACAAAAAGGCAATCCCAAAGAATTTCTCGATGATCCGAAACGGGAACACTCTCTGGTGCTCGTCTCGGCGCTGATTCCACCCGGTGCCCGCGCCGGAGATAAACTCGATGTGTCCATTAGCCTGCCACCCGGTAGTAAAACGACCAGCTTGAAGGGTGGGATTCTGTTCCCGACCGACTTGCAAAACTTTGAACTGGCCGCGAATGCACGCCAAGCGATGCAATCGTCCGGCATCCCGGTCGGTAAGGTTCCCGTGGCCAACGAAGGCACCATTCTGCCTGGTAGCAAGATGGTCGTCGCCTCCGGTGCGCTGATTGCGGGCTACGACAACGATGCCAAACCCAGCGCCGACGGCGAGCTAGCCCCGGAAGGCCCCCGTGCCGGACGCATCTGGGGTGGAGCGAAGAACCTGATCGACCGCCCCTACTACTTCATGCTGAACGAATCGAACCCACAACCGCGACTGGCGCTTGTCATTGCCGAACGAATCAACTCCGTGTTCCCGACTCCCGGTGGCGGTGCCAACAAACTGGCCGACGCGAAAGTCCAAGGCAAGCCGCTGGTGATTTGTTACGCTCCGCCGACGTATCGGTTGAACCACACGCGGTTCCTACTCGTGGCCCGGCAAGTGCCGCTTGAAGCCGTGAAAAGTGACAGCCCCTACCGCAAGCAGCTCGAAAACGATTTGCTCCGTCCGGAAACAACGATCACCGCCGCGATCAAACTGGAAGCGTTGGGTCTGGACAGTCGCCAGCCGTTACGAGTCGGGTTGCAAAGTGATTCGCCGTGGGTGCGGTTCGCATCTGCCGAAGCACTAACCTATCTCGGCCACTCGGACGGCGCAAAAGACCTTGCCGAACTGGCCGAAAAGCACCCGTCGATTCGCACACAATGTTTGACCGCCCTGGCATCACTTGACGATGCCGTGTGCCTGGACCAACTCGCCGAGTTGATGCGCAAGCCTGATTCGCAACTGCGGTATGGTGCGTTCATCGCCTTGCGATCCGCCGACGAGAACCATGAAGCGATCCGCGGCAAACGGATCAACGGTTCGTTCTGGTTGCACAATGTCGCGCTGGATTCCGAACCAATGGTCCATGTCGCTACCGAACGCCGGGCAGAAATCGTTCTCTTCGGTTCACGGTTCCCGATGCGAACGCCGTTCTCGTTCGCGCTGGGCAAGGAGTTCACCGTGTCCGCAAAAGACGGCGAACCGATGGTCACGGTCACCCGGATCAAGACCGGGACTGACGGCGAGCCAACGGCAGTCAACGTGAAATGCCTCAACGACATGGGTACCGTGCTAAAGGGGTTGAGCGAGTTGGGTGGTAGTTACCCGGAGTCCGTCGAGTTCATCCGCCGTGCGCAGAAAGCGGAGATCGTCACCACAGCGGTGTTGTTTGACTCGGCACCGAAGGGGCTGAGCGTGCCGCAACTGGCGATGATTGCACTGAACGATTCCAACATGGAAAAAGCGAATCTCGAAGTGACCCGCATTGGTTCTGCGGACATCGTTCAAGCGTCCTACGACTTGCCGACGGAAGCCGACGCGATGAAATCCAAACCGAAAGCCGATGCCACGTTACAAAGCCTCAACCGCGAACCCGGTCGTCTCTTCGGCCCGTCCGTTAAGAAGTGATCCACCTGAATCGCCCCGAGTCACCTCGGGGCGGTTCGCGCTTTACAACTCGACCATCCCATGTTGAAGCGTCTCGAACTCATCGGTTTCAAATCATTCGCTGACCGGACGCGGTTCGACTTCGCCCCCGGAATTACGGCGATTGTCGGCCCCAACGGTAGCGGCAAAAGCAACATCGTGGACGCGGTTCGGTGGCTCCTCGGCGAACAATCGGCGAAGAGTTTACGCGGCACGGAAATGACCGATGTCATCTTCAACGGGTCCAGCACCCGTAAAAGCCTGGGCATGGCTGAAGTGACGATGACCTTTGATAACACCGCCAAGCAACTCGATTTCGACGCCGACGAAGTGCAAATCACCCGCCGCGTGTATCGGGACGGTCAGGGCGAGTATCTCATCAACGGCCAAGAATCACGGCTCAAGGACATCAAGGAATTATTCCTGGGCAGCGGTGCGGGGCACGGTGCGTACAGCGTGATCGAGCAAGGGCGCGTCGATGCGTTACTGACGGCGTCCACGAAAGACCGCCGAACGATCTTTGAGGAAGCGGCCGGCATCAGTCGCTTCAAAGTGAAGAAACTCGAAACCCTGCGCAAGCTCGAACGGGTTGACACCGACCTCATCCGCGTTCACGACATTCTGCGGGAACTTGAAACCCAACTTCGCACCCTGCGGTTGGCGGCCTCCAAAGCCGAGCGTTACCAAGAGTACACAACTCGCCTGAAGGCACTTCGCATCGGCGTGAGCTTGGCGGAGTTCCAAACCATCACGGCTTCGCTGAACGCTGAGGAGCAAGTTCTTGTCGGTGTTCGGGCGGCTGTTGCCACCATGACGACGGATGCGGAAACGGGTGAAGAGGATTTGCGGAAACTCGATTGGGAGTTGTCGCGCACCGAAGAAACACTGCGCCACCAAGAAGCCAAGCTCGCCGAAGCCAAGCAACTGATTGCCACGCAAGAGGGCACCGCCAAATCCGAACGCGGCCAATCAGCGGGGTTGGAAGCCGAATTGGTGCGGGTCGGCAAGCAGCGTGCGGAACTGGGGAACCGTTCGCGCATCATCGAAACTGAAGCGGCGCGCGTGGCCAACGAACTGGACTTTATCAGTCAACGTGCCGCCGCCGAGAAAGAACGTTCCACGAATGCCACCGCCGCTGTCAGTGATGTGACACTGAGAATTGCCGACTTAACACGGCAGATCCAAATCGACCGCGACAAGCAGATGGCACTGTTCGGCCACGCGATGAAGTTGGAAGGCGATCGGGACTCGTACCACCGGCAAGTCGAGCGGTTACGCCATGATCTGACGCGAAAACGCGATGAAACGGAGCGGAACCAAACCAAGCACGATGCCCTGAACGGGCTGCTGGCTGACCTATCACAAACCGACACCGATTTACAAGAACGGTTGACGCGGACACGGCAATCGCTTGCCCAGCACATCGAACAACGCGATGCACTTCAGCAAGCTGCGGCTACGATTCAAACCGACTTGGAAAGCTTGCGGGAACGCCGCAGTGCGCTGCAAGGTCGCGCCGATGTCCTTGCGGGATTGGAACAAAGTCTCGAAGGATTTGGTGCCGGGGTGCGGGCGGTGTTGCACCGTGTTCAGGCTGGTGAACAGCCACTTGCCGGCGCGATTCACGGCCTTGTTGCCGATTTACTTACCGTGCCGCGTGATGTCGCTCCGCTCATTGATTTGGCATTAGGAGATACCTCGCAACGGTTCGTAGTCGTCGATGACACCGCATTGTCACTGGTGCTCAAACACATCGGGACTGTCCCCGGTCGTGTGGGATTCGTGACGATGTTGAGTACGCAACCGACAACTTCGATCCCTGGTATGCCTGATTCCAATACCCCGCCGCCGATTCCGATTGCTGCGTTCGTGAAGTGCGATCTTGAAGCGCTGCCGGCGCAACTCCTGGGCCGTGTGTTATTGGTCGAGGATTTACCCAGCGCGCGACTTCTTTCGCAACACTACGTTGGCTATCGGTTCATCACGAAAACGGGCGAATTGTTGGATACCGATGGCACAATCACCATCGGTCCGCCACTTGCGGAGTCGGGGATCTTGTCGCGCAAGAGCGAGTTGCGCGATCTCCAATTGCAGCTTCTGAAGCTAACAGCGTCCGTCACTGAACAAGAAGCGGAGCAAACGAACCTACGCCAACAAGCGGACCGTTTGGCGCCGCCGATTCGCACGGCAGAAGCGGAAATTGCTGCTCTCACGGGGCAGGCCGGATCGCTGCGTGACCAGATGCTCGAACAACGCCAAGTCCAACGCCACCTCGCGGAGTATCTGGAAACATTGGCCCAAGAATATGCCATGAACGCCGGTGAACTGGCTCGTGGTGAAAGTGCGTGGGAACAGCTTCGACAAGATGCTGACGATGCGAACCGCGAGGCTCAAAAAGTCAAAGCTCGCCACGATGCGTTGGCGGTTGAATTGGCACTGGCAGAAGTGGAGCGGGACCGAAAAGTCCAAGAAAACACTACGGCCCAAGTCGCACTCAGCCGCGTGAATGAACAGCTATCGGGGCTGCGAAAAAAGCGTGAGGAATTAGAAACGGAAGTGCGCCAACGCCGTGTCGATGCGATGAACCACATTGCCACGGACCGCTCGATCCGATCCCGATTGACCGATTCGATACTGACGACGCTCCGGGCAAACGCCATTGCTGCGGAGGCGTATGCGGACAAAGAAACCCGCGAGCGGCACCTGCGCGAACTGACCCACCGCCGGGAGTTGGTACTGGCCGCACGTGAGCAGTTGCAGCAGGCGTTGAAGCAATCCCGCGACGCCTGGACCGATCAACAAAAACAGGCCCACGCACGGGAATTGGCAGTGCGAGATTTGTTGAATCGCCGCGACACAATTTCGCAACGCATCCGGGAAGAGTACGGTGTCGAACTTGACTCACATCCACACGAATCTAGTGTGAACGAGGGCGATCCGACTCGTGAGATTAATGAACTCCGGCAGAGCATTACGAAACTGGGGAGCGTCAATCTGGAAGCGCTCGACGAACTGGCGGAAGTGGAAAAACGCGAAGCGGAATTGCGGGCACAGTTCGACGACTTGAACAACGGGCGGAACAGCCTGCGGCAAATCATCGACCAGATCAACACCGATAGCCGCAAGCTGTTCGGTGACCTGTTGGCCACGATCCGCGTTCACTTTCAGGAGCTTTTCCGCAAGCTCTTCGGCGGCGGCATGGCGGATATCGTCCTCGAAGATGAAAACGACATCCTCGAAAGCGGGATCGAAATCACCGCCCACCCGCCCGGCAAACAAGCCCAACGCATCTCACTACTCAGTGGTGGCGAACGCGCCTTGACCGCCGTGGCGTTGTTGCTTGCCATCTACCGCAGCAAGCCGAGTCCGTTCTGTCTGCTCGACGAAATCGACGCAGCGATGGACGAGGCGAACACCCAACGACTCGCGGAGTTGCTCAAGGAATTCAGTAATCGCTCGCAGTTCATCGTCATCACGCACAAGAAACGCACGATGGCCCACGCCGACGTGTTGCACGGCGTGACGATGCAAGAAAGCGGCATCAGCAAGCTCGTCGCCGTGCGGTTTGAAGATTGGCCCGATGAAGAAGTGCAACCCCTCCGCACCGCCGCGTGATGTCGATTCCCGCTCATCGCCTAGAATTGTCTCCGTGTGACAGGTCTCTCTCCTGCGGACGAAAGGAACGTCATGACTCGCTTGAGCTTACTACTCGTTTTCCTCGTGCCTACTTTGGCCGTTGCCGCGCCACCCAAGCCGGTTGCGACGGGGTTGAAGAATCCGGCAGGCGTCGTGGCCGCGTCGGACGGCCGTGTTTTTGCGTCGGTTAGTGGTGCAGTGATGGTTGTGAAAGATGGCAAACCGGAGCCGTTTGTTGCAGGCTTCGATGACCCGAAGGGTCTGGTCATTTATCAACAGTGGCTTTACGTCGTGGACAAAGGCCGCGTTCGGCGTGTCGATCTAAAAACGAAGGCCGTGGATGTTTGGGCCGATGAAAAAGACTTCCCGAAGAAGCCGGTTGCCCTCAGCGACATCGCCGCCGATGAGACCGGCACGTTGTACGTCACGGACTCGGGTGACAACAGCAGCGGCGGCGCCATCTTCCGCATCCCTGCGAAGTTCCAGAAGGGTAAGGCACCGACTCGTGGCGATGTCACGTTGGTTGCCGATTCTGCCAAAGCACCGTTCCTGAAGTCCCCACGCGGCGTGGTGGTCGATAGTCTGTACCACTTGCTGATCGTAGATGGAACCACCGGGGAATTGAACCGCTTGCGGTTGTCGGACAGTGTCGTGGAGAAAGTGGCGGACGGTTTCGCGGGCGGACAGGGCCTTTGTTTCGATCGCCACGGTCGGCTTTACATCAGCAGCCAAACCGGGAAAGTCTGGTCGATTCCACGACCGGGTGAACCGACCGTGCAAATGGTAGACGGCCTCCCCAGCGCCGCCGACGTTTGCCTGGACCCCACTAACAAACTCTTGCTGATTCTGGATGCGAAGAGCGGGAGCATCCTGTCGATGCCCGCACAACCACCGGGTTGGGAAGTGAATGAAACGCCGTTGCCTCTGGCCACCGAAACGACGTTCAAAGATTTGAAGTGGACGGGCTGGGACTCTGGCGAAGAGACGGGGCGTGTGGTTCCGTTGCGACCGTTGGTGCTGACTCACGCCGGGGATGGTTCCAACCGCACGTTCGTGGCCACGCAACAAGGCGTCATCCACATCATCCCGGAAGCGAGCGCGAAGCAAACGACGGTCTTCCTCGACATCCAACCAAAAGTGCTTTACAAGGACAACGAAAACGAACAGGGGCTACTCGGCCTGACGTTCCACCCGAAGTACAAGACGAACGGCGAGTTTTACGTCTTCTACACGGACAAATCGAAGCGACTCGAAAACGTCGTGTCCCGGTTCCGGGTCAGCAAAACCGATCCGAACAAAGCCGATCCGGACTCCGAACAGGAACTGTTGCGGGTCAGCCACAAGTATTGGAACCACGACGGCGGTACATTGTGCTTCGGTCCGGATGGGTATCTTTACATCGTCCTCGGCGATGGTGGCTTCGGCAACGACCCGGACGACCACGGCCAGAAAGTGGACACGCTGCTGGGGAAGATTCTCCGCATCGACGTGAACGGCAAAGGTGATGCAACGCCCTATGCCATTCCGAAAGACAACCCGTTCGTCGGCGTGAAGGGGGCCAAGCCCGAAATCTTTGCTCTCGGCGTCCGCAACCCGTGGCGAATGTCGTTTGACCGCAAGACCGGCCAAGGCTGGTTCGCCGACGTGGGCCAAAACTTGTGGGAAGAAATCAACCTGCTAGAAAAGGGCGGCAACTACGGGTGGCGGCGCCGCGAATCCCTGCACCCGTTCTGGGTCGAAGGAACCGGCGTGCGCAAGGAGTTCATCGACCCGATTTGGGAATACCACCATGAAGTTGGTAAGTCGATTACGGGTGGTCACGTCTACCGGGGTAAGCAGTTGCCGGAGTTGGACGGGCAATACCTGTACGCCGACTACGTGAGCGGCAAAGTGTGGGCACTGCAATACGACCAAGCCAAGAAGCGCGTCGTGGCGAACCGCCCCATCAAGGACCAGACGCTACCGATCATGTCCTTCGGCGAAGACGAGCAAGGCGAAGTGTACCTGATGACGTACTCCGCATCCGGCAAAGGCATCTCCCGCATCGTGCGGAGCAATGCCACCAGCCAACGCTAACGGTTGCTCAGGCGAACCGGCGACGTCAGTCGCCGGGTGGTTTGAAATTCACCCCACCCCCGGCCCCTCCCCGAAACGGAGAGGGGAGCAAAACGGCTCTTCTCTGGTTCCCCCTCTCCGCGTCGGAGAAGGGGCTAGGGGGTGAGGTTGAGGCTCACACCCGACAAAATTTGGTCATACCCGCTCCGGAGTTTTTTGATAAAAGTTGTTGACAGAGGACTTGCCACCGCGTTAGCATGTAGATGCAAATTCAATTCGAGCGAGGACGGTCCATGTCCGCAACGTCCGAAGCAGTCCCGACAGCCACCCAGCTTTCACAATCTCACGAGAGAGAGAGAGAGTCGGAGTTTATCCGCATTTGGCACGGGTCGGTGGGGCGCTGTTAGTCGCCGCCGGGTGCTTCAAGCTCGTAAGTGGCGTGCTGCCGGAGCCGTCAATGGTCACGTCGCTGCTGCTGCCCGATTGGGCACTGGCCGTCACGCCAGCCTATGAGATCGCCCTCGGGGGCTGGCTACTGGCCGACCGCTGGCGGTTCGGCGCCTGGCTGACGACGCTCGCCACTCTGGTCGTGTTCATCTTTTACAACATCGAACTGGTGAGCGCCGGCAAACCGAGTTGCGGTTGCCTGGGGGCCGTCAGCCCGACGCCCGGCATTATGCTCGGGCTAGATGTCGGCGCACTGCTCATCCTGCTCAAGCGGCGACCCGGCTGGCGGGGCTTGCCGGTGGACACGCCGGGGCTGCGGCTGGCCGCGACAACGTTCGGCTTGGCCGGCCTGACGCTTGGGCTGGTGGCGGTCGGGGTGTATGTGGCCTACGGGTCGGTCACGGTCGCCCTGGCCGACGCGCGGGGCGACCCGGTGGCCGTGGACCCCAGCCCGTTGAAAGTGCCGCTCGCCGATCCGGGAAGCTACGTCACCCAAACCATTCGGTTGATTAACCTGACCGGCGACCCGGTCGATGTGACCGCCGCACGTGCGGACTGCGACTGTGCCGAGTTCACCGGCCTGCCGTTGACCCTCGCCCCCGGCGGTCGGGGCGAGGTCCAACTGATACTACACACGCCCCGCAAGGCAGTCGGCAGTTACCGCCGCCGGGTGGCGTTCGAGACTTCGGTCGGTATGGTCCCGCTGGCCGTCCGTGGGACGGTCCGGGCCGCGCCGATCGTTGAGAGGAAGTGATTGGCGACAACCTTTTTCAGGAGACGAGCGATGAATCAAAGTCAACTGAGTCGAGTGTCAGCCGGGCTAGGCGGGATGGCAATCGCCCTGCTGCTGGTCGGACTGGTGGTGCAAGGCGCGCGGGCCGCAACCGTGTGCGAGAACTGCCATGCGTGGGCCGACCAGCAAGCGCTCTACTATTGCAAGGACAACAACCTTTCTCCGAACGACCCGCGGTGTGTCGGCATGCGGCAAGGGTATCGCACAAAGGAGTGCTACGAGAGCAAGAACGGCAAGGCACCGATCTGTCCAGACGGGGGTACGCCGACCGGCAAAGTGACATGTAATTCTCCGGAGTGTAGGATGGTCGAACCGCTCAACTGTCCAAAACAATTTACGGATCAGGGCGGTGGATCTATCTGCAACAACGATTGTTGGAGCCGGGCGTGTAGCGATCCCATCCCTGGTCCGAACGGAACCTCCGGTGGGGTGTTTTCCTGTCGGGACAAGGAGGTCGAGTACGATAAGAAAAATCCACCTGCGGGAATTTACTCCTCGACCTGTTTCGTGAAATGTGTTTGCGGTGACCAATGAACCGACGAATCCTGTTCGCCCTAATATTCACTGCGGCTGCCGGCACGACCGGCGGCCCGCAGGCCGTTGGCGGTGAGTATGAAGACTTCCTCGCTCGGTACGCACCATACCACCAAAAGGCCACGGCACACCTTTGGCGGAACATCAAGGCGACGGGAGAGCGGATCCGCTATGACGAGAGTGACGTGAAAGCCCCTCCGCTCGCCAAAGACAAATTCTCGGCTGTCGCCGATGGCTCTAAGCTCGTGTACATGATCGTCGAAACGGGTGTGGGTCAGCAGCCGGGCAAGACCTACAAGCGAGGTGGCTTCGTGAGTGACGACACCAGCTTTGACACTGATAATTCGAACGATAGTCTTGGCAAAATCGTGTACAAAGTTTTTTTCCCGTGGGACGCAGCTTCGCACGATTCCTATTTTTCTAGTTACCAAGGTCTGTATCTACCCCTCAATTTCCCGCTTTACCGCCTATATGTCGGCCACGGGCCGAACTGCTACTACCGACCGAATCCGATCAAGGATGGTAGTTCAACGATCCTCATGCACGGCAGCACGTTTACGGTCCGCAACGAACCCCGGAAAGGAGTTGATTGCATCGTCGTCCGTCAAGAGTCGCCCAACCGAGATCGCCCGCTGGACGACGTGTACTACCTCGACCCCAAGACCTACTTGGTTCTAGCCCGTGAGCGGACCGGTATGCCGCAGGCGCGGACCCGCCAGATTGAGCCGATCCGCAGGGTCGTCGAAATCAGCTACGGGGCACCCGCTGCCGACACCGGGCTGCCGTTCCCGACGGCGATCAAGACGACGTACCACATGCCCGACGGGAAGACGCTGCCGGGCGAGTCGGTCACGTTCACGGAGTACCGGCGGTACACGCCGACGCCGGACGAGGTGGACGTGGAGAAGGTGCTGAAGGTGAAGATGCCGACCATCCCGCCCCGCCCGCCCCTGCCGCCCGAGGGCCAGTACCTCGACCCCGACCGCCCCGGCGAACTCCTGCCCGCCGTCCGCCGATCGGGTCGCACCGCGTGGCCGTGGTACGCCGGGGGGGGCGTGCTTGCGGTGGCGTCCGTTACGCTCGGGCTTCTATTCCGCCGTCGTCGGCGTGCGGTCCCGTGACCGCCTGCTTAGCCGTACTTCTTGTGGCAGTCTTCCGACGACATTTTCTTTGCCCGAACCAACCCGCCACCCAGTTTCTCGCCGTCGGGATCGACGTACATGCGACCGGAGGTTTCCTTAATCTCCGGGTCGTAGCCGATGACGTGGACGTTGAAAATGTACGCGGCTTCCGAAGTCGCTTTGAACCAGTGGATGTTGTCCTTGTGGTCCGAGATCGTAGACAGGTCGCCGGGTTGGAACTGCTTGTCGATCGTCGGCTTGATGATGTAGTGTTCTTTCAATGTTTCCACGCGGTCGTAGTGCTTCCCGTGCCACTCCCCGCGCAGGATGATGAACCCGGTACACATGTTCGCGTGGCCGTGCGGGACGATGGAGTGGCCCTTCTTACAGCCGAAAATCTGCTTGCCGAACCGCACGTCGGCGGGCAAGCCTTTGACTTGGGACAGGTCGATGCCGTAGTTCGCGGCCCCGGATTCGGGTAGCTTTTTCGTTTTGGTCAGTTCATCGAGTTTGATGAGTTTAATCAGTTCGGTCAGATCGACCCGCTTGTAAAGTTCCTCCATCTTCGTCTGGAACTCCACATCCTTCAGCTTCCGGCCCCGCAGGTCGTTGGTCATTTCGACGAGGTCTTTCAACCACGTTTCGATGGTCGGCTTCACGCCGTCGGCAAAGAGGTTCTGCGTCCAGAGCGTTTCGATTAGCCCGTAAGCGACCAGCGAACTCAGGACTTGGGCGGAAAAGTCACGGCGGGACGGATTCATGGTGGCTCCAATTTGCGGGTGGGATGCCAAGACAGTAACAACTCGTCGAGTGGAATGGTAGCGAAAAAAGTACAAGAGATCGCTGATGAGTTGGGTTAACATCTCAGTGGGTACCCCTCGCTTGCGCGTCGGGCTAACATCAATTGCTGACTCTTGTTAGCCCGTCGCGCCAGCGAGGGGTGGGGTCAGTGAGGCAATGACATGGCAGTCGCCATCTTTACAACCTGGACAACTTACGGCACTTGGATGCAAGGTGACGAACGGGGGTGGTTCAAGTCCGGTCACGGCGTTCAGGAAGCAGATTCTTTCTGGAAGTTTGAAACTTGGCTGACCATGACTGAAGCAGCGGTTACTTTGAATTCTGTGCAACGCCGAATCGTGGAGAAAACGATCACGGATCACTGCGTGATCCGAAACTGGCAACTGCACGCCGTCAATTGTCGATCCAACCACGTGCATGTCGTGGTCACGGCACCGGCTTGCACGATTGGTACACCGCGAGTGCAGTTCAAAGCGTGGTGTACCAGAATATTGAAAGCAAGCGTGACGCCGCAACGTGGGAACTGGTGGACCGAACGAGGGTGGGACGTTTACGTTGACGACGACGATTCGCTTGCAAGGGTGATCGAGTACACCTGTAACCAGTAGCGTTCATGCCCAATGCTTAGTCTGAATGGTAAACCCCTCGCTAGCGCTTCGGGCTAACGTTATCGCGGTGTTGCTTGTAGCAGGACCATTTTGTCGCCGAGTTGTTCGTCGCCTTCCCAGGGGCGAACGGCTTCTTCGGATACGATTTGGGCGGGGAACGGAATCCCAGCTAGATAGCGCCGACGGGCTAAGAACCACCGGACTTTCCCGTCGTTCATCGCATTCGTGAGTTCGATGGCGTCAATGTAGTCGGGCACGGTTCGGCCTAGATCGAAGACGATGTCGCGGGCATGGTACAGCGCCAGTTTGTCCGGGGCGTCACCTGTTTTCAACAACACCTCGGCGACGAACGTGCGGCGGGTGCGCTGATCATCGGCTTCCGGCCACGCGATGCCAAAGACGTAGATCATCAGTGCGAACACAACGATCACCGCCGCCCATTCGAGCCGCATGATTCGCCCGGATGCTGCCAATGCGAGTAAGCCAAGTCCAGCCAGCCAACCGATGGCAAACAATCCCCGATACGGCAACGGCGGGAACTCGTTGTACGGGGCCGGCAACACCCAAGCTGGTGACAAAAGCCCAAGACCACACAGCACTGCACCGATGCCGAAGATGCCCCAACCCACGTCACGAATTCGCAGCGGGATGCGGCCCAATTCAGTGCGCGAACGGCTGATGAAGTATGCGATCAAGATGGCGGCAGGTGGCAACACGGGGAGTAGGTAATAACTGCGCCGCGACGCCGAAATCGTGAAGAAGATAAACACCGCCCAAAAGTAAACGCGGATAAATCGATCGTCGCGGGATCGACCGGAGGTTGGCATCAACGCGGCGGGTAGGAACATCGACCACGGTGCGGCTAACACGAAAATCACACCACAGTATAAATAGATCGGCCCGGTGTGGTTGTGCGGTGAGACGAACCGTTTGAGATTCTCTCGCCACACCATTTCCAGACCCGTTGCTGCCCCGGATTCACTCGCCGATAGCAAAAATGGTAAAAGATAAAGTGCCACGCCAAGAGGTAACGCAATCACCGTCCACCAGTTGAGGAACCAACGGCTTTGCCAGACAAGTGACCTAAACAAACCGAACTCTCGCCGTGATGCGAATCCGCGTAACACGCTGTCCGTTCCCATCACCACGAGCGGCAAGGCGAAGCCCAGCAACCCTTTCGTGAGTGACGTGGCCGCCATCAGTGCCCACAGCAAGATCACCCAGGCGTGACTTTTACGGTCTTGGCTGTGGACGTAAAGATAAATGGCTGCCAGGACGCCAACGGCCGTTTCGAGATCTGCGGTGGCACGGCGTGAATAAAAGACGTAACCAAAGCAGGTGGCCAGAATGGCCCCGGCCAAAAGTGCGACTCGTGCTTCATAAAATTTCCGCGCTAACACCACAACCAACCCGACGCCAATCAAGCCACTGATTGCGGCCGGCAACCGGGCTGCCGTTTCGTTCACACCACCCGTCACGTAAGACGCGGCGACGATCAACCAGTACGAACCAACCGGCTTGTCGTAATAGACCCGCCCGTTGATGGTCGGGTGCAAGTAGTCGCCGGTGGCCCGCATCTCCCGAGCAATCTCCGCCCAGCGAAATTCTTCCGACACCACGGCCCGATCCCCAAGCCGAACTAAAAACAGCACCAGCGTAAAAATAATTAGCACCACCGAGAGGGACCATCCAACACCCCTGTTCGGTCGGCTCTGTGGGTCAGCCATCAAGAGGTCCATCCGGGAAATTCACGACTTTTCTGGCAGCACTTCACAACTTTAGGGTATGACAACTTGACGGACCTCAGTTGCACCCACGCGAAAGGTTCACAACAATCTTCACACAAGAAGTTTCCGTCAGTCGTATCCACGAAGTCCGATATTGGTTAGTATGACTGCTGAAAACTTTGCGTGTGGTTCGCCGTAAATTCGTGCTGTGTTCAGTTGCCCTCGTAATTTCGACTGACGTTGGATGCGATGACTGCCGTTCCCTAGCCTCGGGATGACATCATGACTCAGGAAATACAACGCGCCCCGAAGCTTCGCGTCACGCACGTCGTCCTGCAACTCGGCAACTGTGGCATGGAGAAATTGCTGGTCGATTTCGCCAAGTATGCGAACCGGAAGCGGTTCGAGCTTTCGTTCGTGTGCATCGGTGAACGCGGTCCGATTGGTGATGAGATTGCCGCGACCCGGTGGCCCGTGACCTATCTGGATTCCGCAACCGGGTTCCGCCCGTCGTTGATGCCCGACCTCTACCGAACGTTAGCCCGCATCGGCAGTCAAGTGGTCCACACGCACAACAACGTCCCGCACATTTACGGCGGTCCTGCCGCGCGGATGGCCGGTGCCTCGGTCATTGTTCACACCCGTCACCGGCAATCGAAGGCCATGAGTCGGCGCCACCGGGCTGTCTTTCAGTTGGCAACGTTGTGCGCGGATCGGGTGGTGTGTGTGTCGCCCGATGGCCTGCGATTGTCCGAGTTGGACGGAGTTCCTGAACATAAAATGACGCTTGTTTGGAACGGGATCGACCTGACACGGTTTGCTTACAAAGCACCAACACCCCGTGGCCCGTTCGTGATGGTCGGGCGAATGACAGCGACGAAAGGGATCGACACGTTACTCCAAGCGGCTGCCATCGCGGTTCGCCAACAACCGAATTTCCGCGTTTCGATTGCCGGTGATGGGGAACAGCTTTCGAGTTTGGTGTGCCTAGCGCGGGAGTTAGGTGTCGGTGAAGTCGTGCGGTTTCTCGGCGACGTTCGGGACGTGCCCGGCCTTTTGGCGACAGCGTCCGGCTTTGTTCTTCCGTCGCAACGCGAAGGTGTCTCGCTGACGCTGCTGGAAGCAATGGGACGTGGATTGCCGGTTGTGACAACAGCCGTGGGCGGAAACCCGGACGTGGTTTTGGATCGCATCACTGGGCTGCTTGTGCCTCCGTCCGATCCGGCCCGTTTGGCTGCGGCCATGTTGGAATTGTGGACGAATCAGCAACGATCCCAAGAAATGGGGCAACTCGGACGAGACCGGGCTGTCGAGATGTTTAACGTCCGACGGATGATTGCGCACTACGAAAAAATGTACCTGCAAATTGCCCGACAAAAAGGGATCGACGTTCCGCTACGGCTGCCGGAAACGGACACGACGTTGGACCGGGTCATGTCCGACACCACTTTGGCACCGACCAGTTAGCTCGCAGTGGTGAGGGACAGGGGATAGGGGTGAGTGAAGCCGTATTTACTCACCCCTATCCCCTGTCCCTCACCACTGCGAGCCGACAGTATCCGTAGGAAATTGGCAACAACGTAATATAACGTCATTCTCACGCACCGGACTCGTTTCGGCTATCGGTGCTTTCATCCTCGTTGGCGCTCATAAAGATGCTTGCTGAACCGAAAGCCACGGTTGGTTTCGCCCATGAGATTCGTCACCGCCTCAAGTCAACAGACGTGGTGTACGATCTCAAACCCGACGCCGCGCTAGACTTTCAAGCGGACCACGAGACCGCAGCACGGTCATACCCACGCCGGCTGCCACTGGCCATTGAGCGCGCCGACGGCGCGTGGGTCCGTGACACCCGTGGACAACTCTTTTTAGACTGCCTGACCGCCGCAGGGTCGTTGCCACTCGGGTATAATCACCCGGAGTTGAACGCCGAAATCCTCCGTCAACTCAGCAACGGCCTTCCCTACCAAACGCTCGACCTCACGACACCGAACAAAAACCAGTTCATTCAAGAACTGCTAGACTTCTTGCCCAAAGCGATGTCGAAGTCCGCCCGGATTCAGTTTTGCAGCCCGTGCGGGACTGATGCGAACGAAGCTGCCGTCAAGTTGGCAAAACTCCACACGGGTCGGCGCGGGATCGTGTCGTTCCACGGCGGGTATCACGGGATGACCGCCGGTTCGCTGGCGATGACCGGCAATCTCGCCGCGAAAGAACGCCGAAGCGGGTTGATGCCGGATGTCCAATTCTTCCCTTATCCCTACAGCTTGCGGTGTCCCTTCGGCTTAGGCGGCGAGGCCGGGGCACGGATGGGGTTGCGGTACATCGAGTCGATTCTGGAAGATGTCGAGAGCGGAAGTTCGCTTCCCGCCGCGTTCGTCTTGGAATCCATTCAGGGCGAAGGCGGCGTCATACCAGCACCTGCGTTTTGGCTCCAAGAAATTCGTCGCATCACGCAAGAACGCGGCATCCTGCTGATCGTGGATGAAGTGCAGTCAGGCTTCGCACGGTCCGGTCAGCGATTCGGCTTTGAACACGCCGACATCTTGCCGGATATTCTGGTGATGTCGAAAGCCGTCGGCGGTGGCTTACCACTTGCCGTACTGGCCTTTGATGACTCGATCGACGCTTGGCGCGGCGGCGAACACTCGGGCACGTTCCGGGGCAACCAGTTAGCGATGGCGACCGGCCAGTTGACGATGCAGATCATTCTGCGCGACGGGCTGTGCGACCACGCCGCCACAATGGGTGAGCGGCTGCGGAAGAAGTTGCTTGCGATTGATTCGGACTGCATCGGTGAAGTTCGGGGGCGTGGGTTGATGCAGGGCGTCGAAATCATCAACGGGAACAAGCTCAACAAAATGGGCCATCCCGAACCGGGCGCCGAACGAGCGGTCCGTGTTCAAACCGAAGCCTTGAAACGCGGCCTCATCATCGAACGCGGTGGCCGCCAAGGGTGCGTGCTGCGATTCCTGCCATCGCTCATCATCAACGAAGCCGAAATCGACTTCATCGCCGACGTGATCCGCCGAGCCATCCACGCAACAGCGTGACCCCGAATGGGCAGAAATGTAGAGGCATTTACATGCAAACTGAGACACTGCAACTCGCTGAAGCGCGTGTTCAGGGCGATCGGCATGGCCTGCAAGCTACACACCTTCCGGCGCGTTCATCAGTCGCGCGTTGATCGGCGGGACGCCGGTGGCGGTGGTCAAGGAGCGGGTAGGACACATCAAGCCGCACATGATCGACCTTGATACCTACGTTCACGATGCCGCGAGCCAAACAGCGAGGCGAACACTTTCCCGGCTCGACACGCCCGAGGCAAACCCGAAATGTCCGCCGATGCGGGGAGAAAGTGGTTTGCTCCTCCGGTCGAAACCGCCCGTTTTTTAGAGGATCAACTGTGAGACGAAGGAAACCTGTCCAGCGCAGTTCCAGCACAAATCAAGGAGTGACCCACGAGAAATCGAACAAAACCCAAAAAAACCAGGGTTTCAAAGTGGGCCGACAGAGAAGAACGGAGAGGGAGGGATTCGAAGCTACCCTTGAAGGGTTGGGGCTTCGTTGCACCTACACCGCGTTTGAGTCGAATCGACTGCAAATCCCGGTCATTCACGACTGACTAGGCTGCACCTAGATTGTACACACGCTGGCTTCGGATGGCCAAGCCTGCCCCCTATTTGCCCCCCAACTGTTTGCCATGTGCGATGCGTGCTCTAGCCTTGCGAGTGACAATCACGCGATGGGACGAAACGCCCGCGAATCGGGCAATAACCCCTCGTTCCTGATCCGGGTCAGTTCGGCGTGGCTGACGATCCACTCGCCGGCGACGCCGCGGCCGGACTTCTTCTTCTCGGCGTGAACCCGGCCAAGTCGGCACCACTCGCGGACGGTGAACTCCGCCTTGCCGAGAATCGAAGCCACTTCGGCGGTCGAGAACCACTCCTTGACGGTCCGCTGCTCGACGAGGCTCGCCAGCAGCGTCTCGATTTTGGTCAGCCGCGAGAGGAGTTCGTCATTCGAGGTCGTCATGGCGTTCTCCTTCAGCGGCCTCGTCAACGGGGAGCGGGAACAGGATGTCCTGGGCGAGCCGGGCGGCGGCCCGGCGGCAGTAGTACTCATCGACCTCGATGCCGACGGCCCGGAGGCCCATGTCCTTCGCCGCCCGGAGCGTGCTGCCGCTGCCGAGGAACGGGTCGAGCACAATGCCGCCCGCCGGGGCGAACGAGGCGAGCAGCGGGTAGAGGGCGTGGACGGGTTTCTGGTTGGGGTGGAAGGCGTCGGGTTCGCGTTCCCACTCGATCACGTCGGCGATGCCCTTCGCCGGTCGCGGCGGGCGACCCTTGGCGAGCAGGTAGGCCGTCTCGTGCTTGCCACGGGTGAACCGGCCGAGACCCCAGACGTTCTTGACGAAGGCCAGGTGGCTGACGAGCCGGAAGCCGAGGTGCTTCCAGACGCCGACGAAGCGGTCGCACTGGGGCCAGCCGTAGAATGACACGCAGAAGGTGTCGGGCTTGAGCAGCCGCCAGAGTTCGGCGTAGGTCGGGTGCAGCCAGTCGTCGGTGTCGTCGCCGACGATGGGTTCGCGGTCCCCGTCCCACCGCCCCCGGTACTTCACCAGGTACGGCGGGTCGGTGAGGACGAAGTCGAATGACTCCTCGGCAAAGGTCGGCAGCACAGCCCGGCAATCGGCGTGGTAGATGGTGAGGCCGCTGCGGGAGTAGTACGGCGGCGTCCGGGTGGTCGGGTTCACGCCATACCTCCGACGTTGTCGGCCGTCCGGTGACGGCGGGAAACGGCTGCGAGTTCGCGTTCGACGATGACGAGCAGCCCGCGGAGGAACTCGGAGTTCTCGGTGGCGCACGGGCAGTAGAGCCGGACCCACTCGGCCAGTTGGTGGCGGCACTCGTAACTGATTTTCGGTTGCTCGGGCATGACGGCCCTCCCCGTTCGGTTCGTTGGTGATGCGTCTTCGGCGAACTCCGTCGAGCCGACTGGTCACATTGAACCCGTGTTGCCAACGCATCCCCAGCGGGTCGTGGGGCGGTTCTGGGGCGAATCCGTTCGGGAGGTGGGCGGTGGAGCGCGAGAAACGGGAGTACCGGGCGGACGAACTGAAGTTGAAGCGGCTCCGCGCCCAGTTCGCCCTCACCGTCGAGCAGTTCTGCGGCAAATCGGGCCTGGACAAGGCGACGGCCCGGAAGCTGTTCAAGGGGACGCCGGTCACGCTCACCACGCTGTCGATCGCGGCGAAGGTGTTCGGCGTCACCGACCACCTGGAACTGCTCCACCCGGACGAGTTGGTCGCCCTGGGCGTCGATCCGGCGGTAACGGTCGCGGGCGAGACGGTTCAGGAGTGGCAGATCGAGACCTACCTGTCGCCGTGGGAGAAGACCGCGAACGGCCTCCAGTATCACGTCGCACGCTTGCGTCACCGCTTCCTACCGTCCCGACTCGCGCGGGGCAAGTGCTACGAGTTGCGGCACCTCCCCGTTGCGGAGCGGCGGCGGCTCGAAGACCACCTGCGGCGGCACGCGGAGGTGTGCGAGCGGGTGGGCCGGCACCCGAACGTGGCGGAGAATATCACCGCCACATTCGTCGAAAACGGCGGGCTGTGGTGGGTGTTGGATCGGTTCGAGGAGGGGATCACACTCGCGGAACGGCTGGTCGAAGGTCCGCTCGAAGGAACCTCACTCAAGACGGTGATGACGGGGATCGCGGCCGGCCTGGACGCCCTGCACCGCGAGAAGATCGTCCGTCGGGAACTCTCCCCACGGTTCGTTCTGCTGCGGAAGAAAGACCTATCTCCCGTGCTGACCGATTTCGAGTTGGCGAAGTTGCTCGACGGGGTTCCGACCGTGTCGCCCGTTGGCGGTTGGCCGGACGACCCGTACCTGGCCGAAGAGGTCGTCAGCCGCGGGACGGTGGACGGGCGGGCCGACTTGTACAGTTGGGGGCGGGTGTTCGTTCACTGCCTGACGGGTCGTCTTCCCGAACCGGGTGCCGACGCGGACGCGGTTCGGAACTCGACGCTGCCGGCCACCGTGCGGGCGGTGCTGGTCTCGTGTCTGGCGTTGCCGAAAAGCGACCGCCCGGCGTCGGTCGCGGACGTCCTCAAGGCGCTCAAGAAGTGGTGACGGGTTCCCCGTCCGTGGAGGGTTTATCGTGGCGGTGTCGAGGGTGCGGGTGCGGACACTCGGCGAATTCGTCTTCTGCCCGCGGGCGGGTCTGATCTCGCACGCCTCGGCGGACGAAGACGACGAGCCGACCGACGAGCGGATGAACCTGAACTTTCTGCCCGAATACAGCCTGACGTTGATCGAGGAGCAATTCGCCGTCCAGTTGCGGCGGCTCACCCGCTGGGCCGCGTGGGCGGCAGGCGGGTTGTTCTTGGTCGTCGTGGCCGCGTGGAACGAACTGCCGCCGGCGGTGCCGCTCGCCCTGGCCGTGCCGACGATGCTCTGCGTCTGGAAGACGTTGCAAGCGCTCTCGGCGGTGGTCACGCTCGGCGACCGACGGAGGGCCACGCTGTCGGCGACTTCGACCGAACCGCCGGCTGACCTGACGGACGACACGCCGGTGCGGTGGTGGGAACTGCTCAAGGCCGGGTTCGAGTCGGTGCCGTATCTGGAACCGCTTTTCGACGGCGAGTCGGCCCTCGCCGGCAAACCGTGGCGGGTGCTCAAGAAGGGGCCGCTACGGATTCCGGTCATCCGCCTGCCGGCCGACAACTACCACGCGGGTCGGTACTGGGTGTACGAGCAGCACCGGGTCCGGCTCGCGGCCTACGCCCTCTTGCTGGCCGCGTGCGCAGGCGGTCAGACGCCGTACGCCGTCGTGCTGTTCGGCGGGAGCTACGACGGGGTCGCGGTCCCGATCCTTTCGGCGACTATGGTGATCGCCAACCTAGACGAACTCCGACGCGGTCTCGATTTGGAAAAGATGGGCATCCCGACGCCGCTCCCGACCAACCCGAACGTCTGTTCCGGCTGTCCACTCGGGCGGCCCCGCGTTGTGACCACGGCTGATCGGAAAGACGAAGCGCTCGGACGAAAGCTGCACGTCGTCACCGGCCCGGACGGGCGGGCGTACCACAGCGAGTGCGGGGATCGGTTCGGGTGGACGCCGCCGCACGACGACGCGGTCCGGAAACGATTCATCCCGCTGGCTTGAATGCCCGCCTACACGGCGGCGGATTTCAGCCGCTAACCCGGCGGGCGTCGGCCGCAGAAGCGGTCGAGCAAGGTCAAGAATACCCGTCCGAGCGACCCGAGCCGAGACCCCGGTCGAAATTCCCCGGCGAGTTCGTCCACGGCCGCCAGACACGCGGTCCGATTGTCGAACCGCTCGTTCGGGTCGAGCGAGAGACATCGCTCGAAAAATCGGTCGAGGGCGGCGACGGCGGACCGGGGAATTCGGTCGCGGTCGGGAATCACGGCCGACGGCGGCCGATATTTGTTGGCGAAGGCGTCCCGCAATTTCGGCAGGCCGGCCCGGCCGCCGATTCCGTCGAAGGGAATTCCCAACGTGAGCAGTTCGTAGCCGAGGACGCCCAGCGAAAAATAAGCCGCGCGAAAATCGACCGGGGCCTTTTCCAGAAGTTGTTCGGGGGCAGCGTAGGGGGCGGAAATGCCGTCGCCGGAGTCCCGCCGCGTCGCTGCCGCCGACCGACGGCACCGAACTCGACTACCGCACCCGCCCGGACGTCGATACCGAAATCCCCTTCACCCGGGACGCCCTGACGTTCGCCGTCGGCGTCTCCGTCGTGGCTTCCGTCGCCGTCCGGTTCCTGGTCCCCGACTACCTCAGTTACGCGGCCGTCGCCCTGTTCGGGATGGTCTGGTGGTTCGTCCCCGACGCCACCCGGCCCGACCCGGACACCCCGAGCCGGACGTTCGAGTTCCGCCTCTGGCTCGTCGCGGTGCTGGTCGGGTGCGTCGCGCTGCACATCACCGTGCCGCCGCCATTGGCCGGCTACCTCGTCGCCTTCCCGTGTGCCGTCGCCGCCCTCGCCGGGCTGGCCCTCGTCTACGCCCGCCAGGTCGTCGCCTGGATGGCGGCGAACCCGAAGGTCTACGGCGACGTGGGCCGGGAGTGGCAAGGTTACTTACCGCACCCGGGGCGGTGGGCGGTCTGCGAACAACTGCCGGCGGCGCGGGCGACGGTGCTCGCCCCGTTCTTCCTGCTCGCCGCGTATCTGTTCGGCGTCCTCGTCTACTGGGAACTCGGGTTCGAGGGCCGCAACCCGCTCGCCCCGCCGCTGGCCGTCGTCGGGTTCATCCTCTTCCTCGGACTCATCGTCCTGGTGCGACGGCTGTTCAACCGGGACGAGGGGTTCTCGCTCGGGCTGACGGCACGGGTGCTGTGGGAACTGCTCGTCGTCTTCGTCAGTTACAACCGGCACCGCACGCCGGCCGCCGGCGTGTTCCGCTTCCCCCTCCGCCGGCTCCTCGATGTGGACGGTCGGAAGCAATTCCTCCTGATCGCGTTCCTGAGTGCCGGGCTGGCGGCGGCCGTCGTCCTGCCGCCGGGCTGGCCGCCGGGCTGGCCGCCGTCCGTGACGGCCCGGCCCGTGCAGGGGCAACTGCTCCCGCACGAACGCGACTACCTCTCGCAGTTTCCACCCGACGAAGCGCGGCGGGAGGCCGCGGCGTTGATCCGGAGTCGGACGGTCACGGAGGACGACATCGAACGGATGGAGGAGGAGCGGCGGGAGTCGATCCCCCAGCGGGTCGTCACCGTCCTGGTGGCGGTGCCGCTCGGCGTCCTGTGCCTGACCGCAATCGTCGTCTGGGCGACCGTCGGCGAACTGCTCGCCGGGTTCTACCTCGCCCTCGAAGCGGCGGGCGGGCGCGCGCGGACGACCGACAGCGAGTGGGACGTGTACGTCAGCCGGCTGGTCAATTCCCAACACGTCCTCGAACGGGAGCACCTGCTCCTCGGGTTCAGCCTGTTCGGCGACTACCCGGTGCTGCTGCACAAGACGATTTTCGACCAGCACTACCACCTGACGGGGGACACCGGGTCGATGAAGACGTCGCTCGTCGCCGGCCCGCTCGCCGCCCAGTTGATGGCCCGCAACGACTGTTCGGTGGTGGTCCTCGACCTCAATGGGGACATGGCCCTGTTCGAGTCGTGCCGGATCGAGGCGGCCAAGGCGGGGCTGCCGTTCGCCTGGTTCACGTCGGAGCGGGGGCGGTCGAGTCACGCCTTCAACCCGTTCGTGCAGTCCTACCACCGGGACGTGACGACCGACCAGCGGGCGGAGACGCTCATCCAGGGGCTGTCGCTCGACTACGGTATGGGCTACGGGCGGGCCTACTTCACGGCGATCAACGAGAAGGTGATGAAGTCCATCCTGCGGAAGATGGACCTGACGTCGTTCGTCGAACTCGACGCCCTGCTGAACGGCCCCCACGCGCTCGACTTCCTGAGCGCGAAGGACGTCCGCGACGCCGGCCACCTGACGGCCATCGTCAACCGGCTGGCGGCGGTGACGCCGCTCAACGAGGTGCGGCCGGAGGGGTCGCTGCGGCGGATCGAGGTGGCCGACATCCTGACGACGAAGCAGGTCGTCTACCTGAACCTGAAGTCGGCCCAGGAGCCGCTCGCGGCGGCGAGCATCGCCCGCCTGTTCCTGTGGTCGCTATTCTCGTGCGCCGCCCACCGCCCGGCGCGGGACAACCGGGTCTACCTGGTGATCGACGAGTTCCAGCAGATCATCGCCGACGCCGTCAAGCTGGTGTTCGAGCAGATCCGCGGCCTCGGGGTGACGCTCGTGCCGGTCCACCAGACCGGCGGGCAACTGCTCCGGCAGGGCACCGACCTCGCCGACACGGTCGATTCCTGCACCGCCGTGAAGCACGTCCTGCGGGCGTCGGACCTGCGGACGGTCAAGCGGATCGAGGAGATGTCCGGGGTGCAGACGTACCATACGTTCTCGTGGACGCAGGACACGGCCGACGGGGACGGGCAGATCGACCCGTCGCAGGCGGTGGAAGGAATGCTCCAGGTCAGCGAGACGCACGGCCCGGTCCTGGACCGGAACACCATCATGGCGGCGAGCGCCGACCAGCAGGCGAGTTTTATTCGCTTCACCTTCGGCAGCGGGTATACTCAATACGGTGCGAAGACGACGATTGTCCGGTCCCTCTTCCCGGTGGACCGGGACACGCACGCGCGGCGGGAGAAGGCCCCGTGGCCGATCCTGCCCGACGACTCGGCGGCGGCCCCGCTGCCGGCCGAATCGACCGACCCGAAATCGCTCCCCCCCGCGCCGCCCGCCGGCAGGGCCACGGACTGGGACGAGCGGTTCCGGAACGACAATCTGTAACCGTGCGGGCATCCGGCCAATACTTTCATCCGCGATTCGGAGGACGAACCCGTGTTCAATGCATCTGGCGGTCGGGGGCACTCCGCCCGCCCGCCCGGACGAATATGTTCGAGACTCTGTCGAAGTACGCCACCCTCTTACACCATCCTGGTGATCGGCTACTTCCTGATGCAATTCCTCGGCAAGACCGGCGGGTCGTCGAAGACGATGACGACGCCGGCCGTCGAGCTGTGGGATGTCCCGTCGTCGAGAGACAACTCGTCGGGGAAGGCCGGTCCGTCCTCCTCGCCGGACGTGCGCCTGGCGTCCGACCGCGGCGTCGAGCAGCAGGCGTTGGCGTTCGCCAAGACGCGGCAGAGCCTGGCCGTCGCGCGGGCGGACGACGTGACCCGGCTCGCCGACGAGTGCCTGTCCGAGATCGCGGCGTTCGACGCGACGGTGCAGCCGCTCCTGGCCGGCGACGACGGCAGGAAGGTCGCCGGCGATCCGGTCCAACTGGCCCGGTTCCGGGCGGTCTACGAGAAGGACCGGCCGGGCAAGGACGTGGCCGAGCGGCTGCGGCGGGCGGCGAACGATCTCATCGCCCCGGTCCGCGCGTCGCAGTCGAATGCCAAAGACGGGTCGAACCCGAGCGACCTGGTGACCGCCGAACTCGACCGCCTGGCGACGCAACTGGCCGGGTTGAAGCGGGTCTGGGAGCAGGACCGGCGGACGGTCGATGCCGTCGTCAGTGACTCCAAGCGGGGCAAATACGCGGCCGCGGCTCAGACGCTCGACCAGGCGGTGCGGGCCGACGCCGAGGCGGAGGCCCTGGGGCTCGCCACGGCGACCGAGAAGGAGCGGGCGCGGGTGCGGGCGGAGATGAAGGACAAGCAGGTCCGGGAGGCGGGGGAACTGGAACGCAAGGTCGAAGAGGCGAAACTGGACAAGCTCCGCTCGACCCGGCTGGCCGAGGCCGGCCGCATCCAGACCGACGCCGACATCACGAAGGAGAAGGGCAAGGACGTGGTCGCGGAGGAGAAGGCCAAACTGGAGAAGGAGCGGCTCCTCAAGAAGGCGAAAACGAACGAGGTGAAGGTGGCCCTCGCCCCCTTCCTCACCCCCGGCTACCACCAGCCGTTCCGCTACGGGGCCGGCGCGCTGGGCATGGAGCGGGCCGTGAAGAAGGAGCCGATCTCCCTGTCGAAACTCCAGGCGATCGGGGGCCTGGAGCAGACCATCACGGGGTTGCAGGAACTGGCCGGCGTCGCGTGCCACAAGGCCGACGACGTCCGCACGCGGTGGGGGTGCGGTGCCTACGCCCCGTGGTGGTCGACCGGCCAGCAGGAGGTGGTCCAGAAGGCCCAGGACCTGCTCATCGAACTCGGCCCGATCCTGGTCGAGGAAGGGCTGCTCGCCAAGTAACCCGGCCCGTCCGAGAATCGCCCCAGCTTCTACCCCGCCGCCCGGCGGGGTCGCGTATTCTGGGACGTGTCGGGGACGAATCCCCGAGCCGACCACCCAGTACACCCGCGGGTCGAACGAGAACGAGGTGCGTGCGACCCCGCCAGCGCTTTCCCAATTTCCCCCCCACCCGGAAATTTCAAAAAACAATCGGTGGCTGAGGTTTTACACCCTTTGATCCTTCCCGCCGCCTGGAAGTGCAACCCAAGGCGATAGGCGCGAGCGCACCCCGAACCGGAACGTGTTTCTCGGTACCCGGGGTGGCAAGAACGAGTCCGTTGAAAACGTCGTTCGAGCTTTTTGCGTCGCAAGAGACCCCGGGCGGGTCTCTTGCTTTTCTCGTGGTGTCGCCGTCGCGTGGTCCCGATTTGAACGGTCCGCAAGACCGCTGAGATCGACTTCGGCACGACGCCGGATTCGGAACCACACCCGGCTGCAAGCCGGTGTTTGAAGGAGAGAGACGATGGCCCTACAAGCCGACAACAAGTGGCATTGCAAGGTGACGCACTACGAGAACGGGCGGGTCATAACCCGGCGGATTCATTCCCTCGCCATCCAGGCGACGGACGGCAGGCTTTACACCCTGACGGACAAGAAGCTGCCGGACGCGATCGCGCTCTTTACGGGGGAATCTCACAGCGGTGAGCACATGGCCGAGGTGCTCATGAACCCGAAGCCCCCGCTCCGGCTCCGGGCCATCCCGAAGGGATGGCCCGAAGGCCGGGACCTGATGCACGTGGCGATCGGCTTCTTGCTGCTGTCCGGCATCGAGTTGCTGATCGACACGGTTAGGAGTTTCCTAAGCGTGGCCCGCATGTAACAGACCCCAAACGACAGGTGGAATCGGATCGGCCTCCGGTTCCCCCTGTCCCTTTCTGACACACCCGCCCGCCGCCCGCAAGCTCCCGCCCGCCGCTGTCCGACGCCCCGAGTGTGCCCTCCGAGCGACCGGGAGGGAATGCGGCCCCGTCAGGGGCCGCGTCGATATTTTTTCCTTCACCCGTCGTGTTTGGGATCGGCTCGAAGCGGTGTCGAGACACCCAGGACGGTCCCTTCACCCCGTATCCTGTTGTGGCCGAGGGTGCGGAAGGGTCTCGCCTCCGAGAGCATCCCGGCGACTCCTCGCGGTCGCCGGGTTCGGGTGGCCGGTCAATATTCGACCGGCAAGAGGACCGTGGTGCTGCTGCGGTCGGCCTCGGTGATGACCCAGAACGTCACCCCCTCGGGCGTGTGATAGACCGAGAGGAGGCGGGAGCCGTCCTTCAAGGCCAGATCGTTTTCGGCCCGGTCCTCGGGGCCGGTGTCGCCCCAGTCGCCGCGGGCGTGCCGTGCGAGAGCGTCACGGCGGTCCACGTCCGCCAGTTCGGCGAGCGCCCCCGGCGTGGCGACGAGAACGCCGAGCGGGAAGAGCGGCGAGAGTTTCGGGGCGGGTGGGGTTTCGTCGTCGATCCAGGAGCGGGCGACCTCACACCAATCGACCTCGCCGAGGGCGGCGGTCATGAGGTCGGCGGCCAGGTTCGCCTTCGGGATCGCGCACTCCTCGCTGACCGACTCCTCCAATTCCCGAGCGAGCCGCGACAGCGCCAAGCGGTCGGCGTCCCCGTCCGCGCACTCGGCGATGAGTTCGCGGGTGCGGTCCGTCCAGTAGCGGTAGCTGCCCTCTTCGTTGGAGAGCCAAAGATTCACGGCCCAGGTTTCGTAGTTGGACCAGCCGTTGTAGGTGGGTTTTTCGTCGCGTGTCATGTGCCTCCGTGTGTCGTGGCCCCAGGCGTCGGCCCGGGACCGGTTCAATGACCCCACCCCCAGACATCGTTCCGGGAGGAGGGGCGGTTCATGAGTCCCAACGGGCGAACCGCCCCTCCGCCCGGAACGAGTCGTCGCCGAGGACCGCCGGAGCCGCCCGGAGGCCGGTGGGGTTGGGTGGGCGGAGCGGAGGCGGGTCAAGCTGGAGAAGGAGCGGAGCGACTGGAGCTTGAGGCGGCTCCGCGGAGCGGACAGGCGGGGATGCCGCAGGACGGCCCGGCCGGAGGGCGTCACTCGGGCGGTCTTCGAGAGGGGCGAATGGATACTTCGCGGACGAGACGGACTCGGCCGGGCGAACCGGCGGCCGGAGGCCGTCATCGTTGAGTGGGTGATGGGATTGTGTCCGGCCGACAGTAACGCGGCGGCGAATGGGCTGCCGACGGCGGGCACCGGTGGGCCGTCTCTCGGCGGACGGAATTGGGCCGGGACGAAACGATCCGTGTCTTTCGTTCCGTAGGTGCGAACACTTCCGAAAAAACCGTTCCGGGGCGAACGCGGGAATCCTCGGGCTATTCCAGAAGTCCCTCACTCCTGAGCCACGGCGTCAGGGCTTCCTCGACGATGTCTTGCTGGGTGTAAGTCTCGATCCCGTTCAGTTGACGCTGGAGCGACGCCCGCTTGAGGGCGTCGGCGAGTTCGGGCTTGAGTCGCACCGTGACCGGCACGAGAAGGGCGGCGTGGAGCGACGACGCTTTCGGCCGCTTGAATGGGACGGTCTTCGACTGGCGATGGAGAATTGGCGAATTCGCACGTTCGTCGGGCGACGGGTTTGCGTCGCCCGGTGGGATGGAATCGTCCGCCGGTTGCGGCACTGCCCGTCCCGCGTCCGGCGGGTCTTGGGTGATGAACGCCCGCATCAAGTGTGGGTCTACCCCGTTCGGGGCGGCTTCGACGCCGGCCACCAGTGATCGTCTCTCGCCCATAATCCTCCGTTACCGGTTGCGATTCGCCGTCCGATCGGTCTTCCCGCAGGTCAAGCCGACGAGGTCCGCATCGACCGCTTCCGGGAGCAGTTCGCGGAACTACGCGCCGATCTCGCGGGCCGCTTCCCGCTCCCGCGTTCCCATCCGCCAGACGAGTGACGATTGCCCCGGCGCGTCGGCGTACACCTGGCGGAGCGTGATCGGCGTGGCCGCCAGCGTCAACTTGAGCGTCTCCGCCGCCTGCCGCATGTCGCGGGTCAGACGGAAGTCCTTGCCGACCATCGACAGCACGGCGACGGCCTGGGGTGCCCCCTTGCGGATGGCCTGGGCCTGTCGGACGAACGCAGTGTTCTTGGCGAGTGCCCGCGCCTCGAACATCGACGCCTTGCACGGGACGACGGCCAGGTCGGCCCACATGAGGAGCGCCCGGCTCGTATCGGTCTGACTGCCCGGTCCGTCGCACACGACGTAATCGGCCTCCTTGGTCAGGGCCGGCAGGCCGTCGAGGATGGCGTCTGCGGTGGCGTAGCGGACGACGCGGACGCCGGGCACCGCCTCGGCGATCCACTCCGACGACGAGTTCTGCGAGTCGCAGTCGGCAAATTGTTAATTAACAGTACCTTATGGGAAATTACTCGAAACCAAGATTTCACTCTTGTACATCGTGAATGCGTTCAGTAAACTGATGATTATATTCACTAGTTACGAGAACGCATTCCTGGAGAACACATGGCGATCACCAAGAACGAAGCTGACTTCTCCCTCGGGCACTTCATCGGAATCGTGCGGAAGGACGCTGGTCTGACCCAGGCCGAGTTAGCCAGCAAGATCACTCTCAGCCCGGCTACTGTCTCTCGGATCGAGGCCGGAGAATCGTCAATCAATGACGCCGAACGGGAGGCCATCCTGGAGGCCATCGGGACTCCTGCGGCTGCGGACCTGCGGGAGTACATTCGCCAGGGGTGGGTGCTGGAGCGACCGCCATTCGACCACCCGGACCGGAAGTCGTTGTGGGAAGCCAACGCTGCCATCAAGCGGCTCCGCGATCTGCGTGAAGACCCCACGATCAACAGCGTCTTCATCCGCCAGATCGACTTGTACGAGAAGGAACTCTTCCGGTACGCCGACTTCCTCTACGGGCGGGAGCACCAGCTCGCCTTCATCGGCAGCGTCGGCGTCGGCAAGACGACGGCCATCTGCCGGCTGACCGGGCTGACCGTTCCCGGCGAGGTCAAACTCGACCGTCAGAGCGTGCTCACCGCGAGTGGTGGCCGCACCACGGTCTGCGAGGTCCACATCTCCCGCGGGCCGCAGTTCGGCATCCGCATCGTCCCCCGCACGGACGAGTCGATTCGGCGGGATGTGGAGGAGTACGCCGAGTACCTCGTGAACGTCATCCGTGTGGACGCCCCTCTCAAACCAGAACCCGGCGATGGTGAGACGGCTGGCACCTCGACCGAACTCGAACGGGCGATCCGCAACATGGCGGACTTGCCTCGGGGGGAGCGGGACGAGGGCGGGAAAAAAGTGAAGTACGACCGGGCGAAGGAACTCGCACTCCAGCACCCGAAGGCCAGCGACCTCGCTGTTCAAATCCTCACCCGGATGGACCTGTTCAGCCGCACCAAGCGTGACGCCTGGTATCCAGAAGGCACGCAGAAGTCGCCACAGAAGTGGCTGCAAGAGATTTACTCCGATGTGAACAACGGCAAGCATCCGGAGTTCACGCTGCCCCAGAAGATCGAAGTCGTTGTCCCCGACCCGGTGATCGGGAGCGAGCAGTTCCCGTTGCGGGTCGTGGACACAAAGGGCATCGACAGTGAGATCGTTGCCCGCCAGGATTTGGAATGCCACTTCGATGACCGCAAGACGGTCGTGGTGCTCTGCTCCTCGTTCAACAACGCACCGGAGGTTCCGCTCGAAAACCTGCTCCTTCGGGCGAGGGAAGCCGGCGTTCGAGACTTCGAGCCGAAGACGGTGATTCTGGTCCTCCCACGCAGCGATGAGGCGGCGGCGGTGATGAAAGACGATGGCCAGCCGGTGGAGAGCGACGAGGAGGGATACGACCGGAAGCGGGAACAGGTCGAAATGCAACTCCGGCAACGTGGGATCGGGGACGTGTCGATCCTGTTCTTCAACGCCAGGGAAAGCGGCGAGCCAGAACCGATTCGCCAGCAGTTGATCGCCACCCTGAAGCGATTCCGCCGGATGTACTGCGACCGGATTGCGAAGTTGTCGGAGGAGGTGGACTGGCTCATCAAGAACCGGGAGAACGAGGAAATCCGGTCGGTGTTCCAAGATGTCGGGCGGCACCTGACCACCTGGATCGGGAAGAACCGCGTGATGGATGTGGAGGAGACGCCGGTCGAAAAGCCCCTCGTCGCCGCCATCGACGGCACCCGCCACGCCGGCACCATCCGGGCGTCCGTCCGCCGGTCCGGCGAGTGGCAAGACCTCGACTATTACCACCATCTCGCGGTCGGAGCACGCCGTCTGGCCGTGAAGCAGATCGGGGCCAAAATCGGCAAGTTCGCGGACATCGTGAAGAACCTGATGGACGGTGACGAGTATGCCCCGGCTCAAGAGTTCCTCGAACGGGTGATCGACAGCCTCGCCGCCGCTGCCGAGACGGCGTACCGGACGGCTCAGGTCGGCGGGCGGGAGGCGTTCGAGTCGGAACTGCGGAAGGACTTCGCCTTCTGGAAGCAGTGCGACGGCGAGTGGGGGAAGGGCAAGGGGTACAAGGCTCGCATCCTCGAGAAGACGGAGGAGCAGTTCCAGTCGAGCTACCGAGACGCTCACGAGTTGGTCAAGAAGTTGATTACAGACGAGTGGGCCAAGATCGTTACCCTGCTTGAAGGGATGCTGCGGGAAGAGTCGGGACAAACCGAACCTGCGGCTATCGGGCGGTGATTCAGCCGGGAGGGGCGGACGTGCGATGGTCGGCCCGTGGGGCAACCCACTACCGACGTGACGGGTCGGGCGGAGTCCACGACGAATCTGGGAAGCCCGACCGCGGCCGGAGTCGCGCTCCGGTGCCCGCGCGTGGTGCGCGGGTGGTCGAAATGCGGTCGGGTGGGAGTGTGGCCTGAGTAGGAGCCGGCGGGAGCCGGGCCAACCCGCTGCAAGGCAGTGGCGGGGCGGTTTGTTCGTTCCGGGTGGTGCCGAACGAAACCTTCGACGAAGGGGCCGACGGGCTGTGAAGCCGATGGTGTGCGTTCCGCGGGCAAGTCCTCGGACTGGCTCGCGGTTTCCCTGGGGGGAGGAACGGCGGTCTGGGCGAACGCTCTTGGGTGAGCGGTCGTCCAGGCGACGAATCGACGGCGTACGCCCGAGTCTTGCCTCGGGCGGGGTTCAGGTTCGTGCGCCGCTACTCCTACGAAATGGGACGTTGCAACTCCTTGAATACAGCACGGCGGAGCCGGGCTGGCGTCGAGGAAGCAGCGTGCCAGGCGGAGCAGGAAGCGTCGCCGCCAGGGTTACGAACGGCTTGTGGGGTGTGTGCCGCAAACACACCCCGTCTTGGAGGGCGAGAGTATCCGCCGGGGGAACATGCAGTATCGGTGCGAAGCGGTGTCGGTCGAGGGGTTCATTCAACAGCTTGCGGTGGCTTACGTGTCGCGGGGATATTTGTTCTACGTGAGCGGGGAAATCCCCGAGTCGAAAGACCCGAAACGGGTCGATGAAAAGCTCATCGAACGGTACGGGATCGGCATTTCGCAATGGGCGCGAGCGAGACGCAAGCAGGCCGGCCGGGCCAACCTGCAATACCTGCGACGCGGGCGGTTCTTCGTGCTGCTCGCCACGCACGGGGAGCACCCGTTCTTCGAGGCGGAGGGGGCGAACGTCCGGGACGTGCGGCGGCGGTCGATCAAGTATGGCGGCTATGCGGTCGGGTTCCGCGGGGGGCACGTCCAGGTGCGGATCGACCTGCCGCGGTACCGGGAACTCAAGGCTTGGTTCGAGGACCACGCCACCCGGCGGGGGGTCGAGGCGCTGGCGAAGGCGTTCTACGAGTTGCCGTACGAGCCGTATTACCTCGTCCGGCAGCAGGAATTCCACCTGCTCCGGGCGGTCAATCGTCGCCGCAAGGCCGCCGGCCTGTCCCTGGTGCCGAAGGAGTGCATCTGGTTCAAGCGGCGGCCGGTGAAGCCGTTTGAGGGTCAGACTTGATTCAACAGCGACTTTCCGGGAAGTTTGTCTCGGCAACTACGTCGGCCTTGCCGATGAATTCGGCAATATCAGTAATTGAGTTGAGTCGGCGGGCCATTCTGCCGATGAGTTTGTTATGTCTCGTTGCGTTATTGCTTATTTCCTGTTGCCTATAATCCTGCTCACCCAATGGGCAAGTGCGATCCGTTGTGTCGGCGGGTGTGGTCGGGCGGGTGTGGAGAACACGCCGCACGTTCACCTGAATTCGCTCATGCCCACACTGGCCGAACAGTCTGGTTGTGGGTGTCAGCGCGCCCGGCAGTCTACTACGGTTTCGAGCGGTAGCAGTACAGAAACTCCATCGCGAACAGGGATCGCGTCGGTTCCGACGAACCACTCGACCGATTCCGGTCAGGATGACCCGGTCATCCATCTCTTGCAAGGTGCCGGCGACTGGCTGAGGGCGAACATTGATCACCACAGCCAGGCCAGCGATGATACCGCGGTCGCACCCTGTCTAGGCGCAACTTCACTGGAGCGGCTGCCCAAGCGAGACAGTCTGCGGTATTACATGCTGCCGATTTCGACACAATTCTTGCCTGTCTACCTCCTGACGCACGCACTTCTCATTTAGCCGCACTTCTGCGGGCGGCCCACCGCTGTCGTGATGGCCGAACCAACCAGACTGTTCCCCTCCACTTATCGGCCTGACCGCCAGTCGGCGGCACGCCTTCCGTACTGCATAAGCCCGCATTCGCCGGGGCAAGGGAGAAGACGACTCGTGAAAAGGATCACAATTGCGATTGTGGTGTGGCTGACGCTCATCGGGCTGGTCGGGTGTGCTACCACCCCGTGGTCCGAACGGGCCAGTTCATCCCTGACCCCGACTCTGCCACCTCCGGGTTCGGTTCGAGCCACCCCCAAACCGTCGTCCGCCGTTGCGACCTCGGGCGTGATCGCGGCGGGATACACGGCTACCGACCCGCCCGCCGGCACGGGCCAGGGAAAATTGCCGCCGCCCAAAGTCCCGGCCGGCGAGACGGCCACGGCGAAGGCTGCCCCGGTCCCTCAAAAACCGCTGGGGTTGCCGGACCTGATTGCCCTGACGGTCGAGAGACACCCCCGGCTCGCCCAGGTCGGGTGGGCTGTCGAAACGGCCCGCGGCCGGGCGATCCAGTCCGGGCTGTACCCGAACCCGACCTTCAGCGTCACCGGCGACGAACTCGGTGACCGCACCGGGCCGGGCGGCATCTGGACCGCCCCGTACTTCAGCCAGGAGATCGTCACCGGCAACAAGCTCGGCCTGAGCAAGGCCGCTGCGTTGAAGGAGGTCGATCAGGCTGCTCTGACGGTCGCGTCCGAACGCTACCGCCTTTTCACCGACGTGCGGCAGAACTATTGGGAAGTGGTCACCCTCCAGCGGCGAGCCGTGATCCTCGGGGAACTCATCGCCCTGGCCGAGAAGTCGGTCGAGAACGCCAACAAGCTGCTCAAGGCGAAGGAGGGGAGCCAACTCGATGTGGTGCAGTTGGAGGTCGATCTGGAGCGTTACAGGGCCGAACTCGAAGCCACTGACCGCACCCTGCCCGCCGCCTTCCGCCGGCTGGCCGCGAGCGTCGGCGTGGACGACCTGCCCTACACGGCCGTGGCCGGCGACCTCGACGCGGCCCTGCCGGACTACGACCTGGAGCGGGTGCGGGCCTACGTCCTGGGCATCCACCCGGACCTGCGGTCGGCCCAGATCGGCGTCGAGCGTGCCCAACTGGTCTTGAAGCGGGCCACCGTCGAACCGATCCCGAACGTGACCGTCGGCACCGGCTACGTCCGCCAGAACCAGAACCAGTCGAACGACTGGGTGATCGCGGCGAGCATCCCGGTGCCCCTGTGGAACAAGAACCAGGGGAACATCTTCGCGGCGAAGGCCCAGGTCGGCGAGGCGGTCAGCCAGATCGGCCGCGTCCAGAACGAACTGGTCAACCGGCTGGCCGGGGCGTTCGCCAACTACGCCGCCGCCCGGAAGCGGGCCGACAAGTACAAGGCCACGATCATCCCGAAGGCCGAGGAGAGCTACCAACTGTCCCAGAAGGCGTACCAGGGCGGGCAGTTCGAGTACCTGCGGGTGCTGCAAGCCCAACGGGCTGTGGCCGAGGCCCGGCTGGAGTACGTCCGCTCGCTCGGGGAGATGTGGCGGGCAGCCAGCGACATCGCCGGGCTAATGCTGGAAGACCAGTGGCCGCTCAGCCTGGCCACGGCTCCCGGTGTGCCGCCGAGTAAACCGTGATCCGGTGACCGCGGCCCATTACTGTGTCCCGCCTGCGATTGACGCAAGTGAGCGATTTCTCTAAGTTATCTGGAACGACAGCAACGGAATTGGAGTGAGTGTTGTCGATTTTAGCTCGAATCCTGATGCTGGTGGCCTGCGGGCCACTGCTGTTACCGCCCGGTTTTTGCGTCTGCAAAGCTGGCGACGGGGAGCACGCGCCTAGTAAAACGGCCATCGCCTCCAGTGGCCTTGAGCCGAAAGGAGCACACACAACGACTGACTGCCATCATCGTCACGGGACAGCCCCGTCGCATCACCCCGTCGCCGACCTTCCAGACGAACTGATTTCACATCCGGTCCCGGCCCCCCACGACGACCACCACAGCCCCGGTTGTCCGGCGGCGTCTGCGGGCGTTGAGCGGCTCCAGTGGAGCGAACCGACTCCCGGCGTGATCGGCATGCCGGCCCTTGCTATCCTCGACCGTGTTCTGGTTTTCCCCCGGAAAACCGACCGCAGTTTGGCCGATCGCACATTCAGGAACTGGCCGTCCTCGCCACCGCTCTACCTGTCGCACTGCTCGCTCGTCATTTAGTCCGTTCCCTTCGTTGTAAGCCCGAGGCAACGGCATCGCCGTTCGCACCGTCGCGGTCCCAATCAACATCCCCGACCATTCCTCACGCATTCACGGCGTCGGGACCGTCTCAGGCATCACCCGAAACATCGAAGGAGAACAGGCATGAGCGCGCCTGCCGTCGGCATACTGGACCGGCCCAACGGGGCTGCCCCGCCCCCCAACGGACCACCGCGACGGCTGCTCGCCGGGGTGTTCCGTGCCGTCGTTACCATCGGAGTCGTCGCAGCCGTTGGGGCGGGCGGGTACGTCACCCGCGACCGCTGGCTGCCCGTGCTGTTCCCGGTCGCCACGGAAACGGCCGCCGAACCCGACGACCACGCCGACGCTGCGGGGCCGTCCGAGCAAGTTCTGCTCACCGCCCAGGCCCAGAAGAACCTGCGGCTCACCGCCAAGCCGCTCAAGGCCGACACGTTCTGGAAGACGATCTCCGTCCCCGGCATCGTGATCGACCGCCCCGGCTTCAGTGACCGAGGTGTTGTTGCTCCGGTCACCGGGATCGTCAGCCGCATCTACAAGATCGCGGGCAACACCGCCCGGCCCGGCGAGGTGCTGTTCACGCTGAAACTCCTCAGCGAGTCCCTGCACCTGACGCAGACCGACCTGTTCAAGTCTGCCCAGGACATCAAGCTATCCGAGGCTCAGAAGAAGCGGCTGACTGCGTCGGCGGGGGCGGTGGCAGAGGCCCGGATCATCGAGGTGGAGAACCAAATCACCCGCCTCGAAGTGGCGATCAAAGCGTACCGCCAGGAACTCCTGAACCGGGGCTTGCTGCCCGACCAGATCGACGGCGTGACCGAGGGCAAGTTCGTCAGCGAAATCCCCATCTTCGTGCCGAGCCGTCCGGCGGAACTTGTCCCGAAGACACTCGCCTCGGCTAACCCCGTTGCCGCCGCCAACGCGGCCCCGAGCATAGCCGGCTTTCTGGAGCAGAGAACCCCCGCTGCCAAACAGCCTGCCGCCACGACCGCCGAACAGCCGGCGTTCGAGGTCCAGGAGTTGAAGGTCGAACTCGGGCAGCAGGTGCTGGCCGGGCAGACGCTGTGCCTGCTCGCCAACCACCAGATGCTCGCCGTCGAGGGCCGGGCGTTCCGCGACGAGTCGCCGCTCCTCGAACGGGTCGTCAAGGAGGGGTGGCCGGTCGGGGTCGATTTCGAGGAGGAGCCGGGCCACGGGTGGGACGCCCACGGGCAAACCTTCCGTGTGACCTACATCGCCAACACCATCGACCCGGACAGCCGCACGTTCCGTTTCGTCCTGCCGCTCGACAACCAGTCGCGGGTCGTCGAGACGGGCGGCAAGGCCCAAACGCTCTGGCGGTTCCGGCCCGGCCAGCGGGTCCGCCTGCTCGTGCGAGTCGAGGAAGTCGGGAACGTCTTCGTCCTGCCCCCCGAGGCCGTCGCCCGCGACGGGGCCGACGCCTACGTCTTCCGCCAGAACGGGGACGTGTTCGACCGCAAGCCGGTGCAGGTCGTCTACCAGGACAAGCAGCACGTCGTCGTCGCCAACGACGGCAGCGTCCCGCCGGGCGTGTACGTCGCCCAGACCGGGGCGGCCCAACTGAACCGCATGATCAAGTCCCAGAGCGGCACCATGCCCAAGGGGTTCCACATCCACGCGGACGGCAGCGTCCACATGGGCAAACACTAACCGGGGGCGAACATGCTTAACGGCGTCATCCGAATCGCTCTCCAGTACCGCGGGCTGGTCTTGCTCCTCGCGCTGGTCGTGATGGTGTACGGCAGCTTTCTGGCTACCACCATGCCCATCGACGTGTTCCCCGACCTCGACCGGCCGCGGGTCGTGCTGCTGACCGAATGCCCCGGCATGTCTCCGGAAGAGGTGGAGTCGCTCGTCGCCCAGCCCATCGAGACGGCCATCTTAGGCGCACCCGGCGTGCAAGCCGTCCGCAGCCAGTCGAGCCAGGGGCTGGTCGTCACCTACGTCGAGTTCGGCTGGAAGACGGAGGTCCGGTACGCCCGGCAGATTGTCCAGGAGCGGCTCACCGCCGTCAGCGCCACGTTGCCGCCCGGCATCCGCCCGGTGATGACGCCGCCAAGTTCGATCATGGGCCAGATCATGCACGTCGGCCTGTACCGGCAGAAAGGCCCGGACGGCGGCGGCCTGGCGGCCGTCGGTCGCACCGGGCTGATGGCCGAGCGGGTCGAGCGGCGCGGGACACCGTCGCTCGCCGTGTGGCGGCCGAAGGACCGCCGCGACCCCAAGACGTGGGAGCGGGTGCCGGTCGAGAACCCGGCCTGGGCCGGCGGCACGGCGACGTTCACCTACAAGGGCCGGTCCCACACCGCAGCGTTCCGTACGCCGGAGGAGCAGCGGATGGACCTGCGCACGGTGGCCGACTGGGTCATCCGGCCCCGGCTGCTCAAGGAGCAGGGGGTGGCCGAGGTGAT
The DNA here is from genome assembly GCA_043785105.1 of Fimbriiglobus sp. Taxonomy (GTDB): domain Bacteria; phylum Planctomycetota; class Planctomycetia; order Gemmatales; family Gemmataceae; genus Fimbriiglobus. The sequence goes on along the minus strand of JAYVXO010000214.1, from coordinate 20,162 downwards.
CGTCTTGGGCGGTGACCGCAAACAGTATCAGGTGTTGGTGAACCCGGACAAGATGCAGGAGTACGGGGTCACGATCCAGGACGTGGATCAGGCCATTCAGGAGAACAACCTGAACGCCTCGGGCGGGTTCACCGAGGAGGGACAGGTCGAACGCCCGGTGCGGGTGATCGCCCGGCTCGGGCCGCAGCCGGCCAAGGTGCTGGACGACCTCCGCAAGATACCCGTGAAGTCGAACGGCGACCGGCCCGTGCTGCTTGGGCAGGTGGCGACCGTCGCCGAAGGCCCGGCCCCGAAGCGGGGGGACGGCGGCATCGACGGGGCCGACGCGGTCGTCCTCACCGTGGTCAAGCAGCCGCACGCCGACACCCGCGGCGTCACCGACAAGGTGAAGGCCGCCCTGCGGGAATCGGAGGCCGCCCTCCCCGCCGACTACGTCATCAACACGGAGTTGTTCCAACTCAAGGACTTCATCGACCGGGGCGTGTACTACGTCGGCGAAGCACTGGTGATCGGGGCCGGACTGGTCGTCGTCATCCTGTTCCTGTTCCTGCTCAACTTCCGTACCACGTTCATCACCCTCACGGCGATCCCGCTGTCGCTGGTGCTGACGACGCTCGTCTTCCGCCTCATCGGCTGGGTCAGCGGGCAGGAACTCTCGATCAACGTGATGACGCTCGGCGGCATCGCCGTGGCGATGGGCGAACTGGTCGATGACGCCATCGTGGACGTGGAGAACATCTTCCGCCGCCTCCGCGAGAACAGCGCGGCGGCCGCGCCCCGGCCCGCCATCGCGGTCATCTACGACGCCAGCCGCGAGGTGCGGTCGGCCATCGTGTTCGGGACGGCGGTCGTCGTGCTGGCGTTCCTCCCCCTGTTCGCCCTGTCCGGGGTCGAGGGGCGGCTGTTCGTCCCGCTCGGGCTGGCGTACATCGTGTCGATCCTGGCCTCACTGGTCGTGTCCCTCACCGTCACCCCGGTCCTGTCGTACTACCTGCTGCCGCGGTCGCGGGCGGCCCACGGCACCCACGACGGGTTCCTGCTCCGGGCGTTGAAGTGGCTGGCCGGGTTCCTGATCCGGTTCAGTATGCGGCACGCCGGGCTGCTCCTGCTCGTCACCTGGGTCGTGGTCGGGTACTGCGGCTGGCGGCTCACTAACCTGGGGTCTGACTTCCTGCCGAAGTTCGACGAGGGGTCGATTCAGATCAACGTGACGCTGCCCGCCGGGTCGTCGCTGAGGGCGTCGAACGAGGCGGCGGTCCTGATCGACGCCAAGTTGCAGACGATGAAGAAGACGCCTGAGAACCCGAAGGGCGACATCCTGCACTTCGTCCGGCGGACGGGCCGGGCCGAACTGGACGAACACGCCGAGCCGGTGGGGAGGAGCGAGTACATCCTGTCGATGAACCCGGACGCGGGCCGCAGCCGCGAGGAGATGCTGGCCAAGCTGCTCGCCGAACTCCGCGAGGAGGTGCCGGGGGTGGACTTCGAGGCCGAACAGCCGATGGCCCACCTGATCTCGCACATGCTGTCGGGCGTGACGGCCCAGATCGCCATCAAGGTGTTCGGCGACGACCTGGACCAGTTGCAGAAGCTGGCGACCCAGATCAAGGCGGCGATCAGCGACGTGCCAGGGCTGACGCCGCCGGTGATCGACCCGCAGGAGACGGTGGACGAGTTGCACATCGTTCTGCGGCCCGACGACCTCGCCCGGTACGGCCTGAGCCGACAGTACGTTGCTCGGTTCGTCGAGACGGCGATGAAGGGGGAGGTGGTGTCCCAGGTGCTAGAGGGGCAGCGGCGGTTCGACCTCGTCGTCAAGTTGAACGCCACCTACCGCACCGACTACCAGCGGCTGGGCGAACTGCGGATCGACCTTCCCAACCCGCCCCGCGAATTCGTGTCGCTCGGCGACGGAAAGTCGAACGGTGCCATCCCCCGTCAGGTGCGGCTCAAGGACGTGGCCGACATTCCCGAGGCCGCGGGCGGGCCGAACCAGATCAACCGGGACAACGTCCGCCGGCGGGCCGTGATCCGGTGCAACACGCAGGGCCGTGACCTCGCTGGGGTAGTGGCCGACATCGAGAAGCGGGTGAAGACTCGTGTCCCGATGCCGGAAGGGTACTTCGTGGAGTACGGCGGGCAGTTCGAGGCCCAGCGGTCGGCCACGACGCTAATCTCCGTGCTGGCCGTGGTATCGGTGGCCGGCGTGTTCGTCGTGTTGTTCCTGCTGTACCCCTCGGTGCGGGTCAGCCTGCAAATCCTGAACGCCGTCCCGACCGCGTTCATCGGCGGGGTGATCGCGCTGGTGCTGACGAACCAGACACTCACCGTCGCGAGCCTCGTCGGGTTCGTGTCGCTCGGTGGAATCGCGGTGCGGAACGGCATCTTGCTTGTTACGCACTATTTCCACCTGATGAAAGAGGACAAACTGCCGTTCAGCAAAGAGACGGTGCTGAGGGGCAGCCTCGAACGGCTGGCACCGGTGCTGATGACGGCACTGACGGCGGGGATGGGGTTGATCCCCCTCGTAATCGGTGGAAAAAAACCGGGGCTGGAGATTCTGTACCCCGTTTCGACGGTGATCCTGGGCGGGTTGGTGACCTCGACGTTCTGCGAGTTCCTAATCCACCCCGGACTGTTCTGGAAGTTCAGCGGCAAAGACGCCGAACGGTTGGCCCACGATGAGCCGACCGCAATTAACATGACGCCGGCTGACCACGCCGGCGTTTGACGACCCCTTGTTCCTTTACCAAAGGTGACGACGATGAGCGCGAAACTCCTGGGTCTCGGCGTGTTGCTGGCCGGCCTGTCCGTGGTCGGCTGTAATAAGCCGGCCGACGCCCCCAAGGCCGACGACAAGAAAGCCGAGAAGGCCCCGAAGAAGGACGACCACGACCACGGTGAATCCCCGCACGGCGGCACCATCTTCGAGTGGGGCAAGTACCACGCCGAGTTCTGCGTGGACCACGGCAAGAAGCAGGCGACCGTCTACATCCTGAGCGAAGACCTGAAGAAGAACGACCCGATCCCCGCCGCGAAGCTGCTCCTGAGCATCAAGACCCCGACGTTCCAGACGGACCTCGTCGCGGCCCCGCAGGACGGCGACCCGAAGGGCAAGTCGTCCCGGTTCGTGGCCACCCACGACAACTTCAGCAAGGAGCAGGAGTTCGAGGGCACGGTGAGCGGCGAGATCGACGGCAAGCCGTACCTCGGCGACTTCAAGGAGGAGGCGCACAAGGACCACGACCACGGCAAGAAGAAGTGACTGCGGCGTGATGGCCGGTTTGCTGCCCCGTGTCCGTGGGTCAGGTGCAGCAAACCGGCGGGATGAGCGGAACGGAACCCACGCCGGTATTGGGGGTGCGATGATGAAACTCGTTCGGCTCCCCCTCGGCGTCGGCTATGCACTTGCTGCCGCCGCGCTGTTCGGGGCCAGCACGCCGCTCGCCAAGTTGCTCGTTGGCCGCGTGGACCCCGTCCTCCTGGCCGGACTGTTGTACCTCGGGTCGGGGTGCGGCTTGATGGTGTGGCGGTTGCTCGGGACGCGGCGGAACGGGAAGAAGTCGTCCGAAGCCCCGATGCGCCGGGCCGACGTACCCTGGCTCGCCGGGGCCGTCGCGTTCGGCGGGGTGGTCGCCTCGGTCCTGCTAATGACCGGGCTGACCGTCACGCCGGCTTCGACGGCCTCGCTGCTCTTGAACACGGAGGGGGTGCTGACGGCCCTCCTGGCGTGGTTCGTATTTAAGGAGAACTTCGACCGCCGCATCGCTCTGGGGATGGCGGCAATCACCGCCGGCGGCGTTTTGCTTTCTTGGGACGGCGGGCTGGCAGCCGGCACCCTCTGGGGACCGCTGGCCGTCGCCGGGGCGTGTCTGGCCTGGGCCATCGACAACAACCTGACCCGGAAGGTGTCGGCGGGCGATCCGGTCCAGATCGCCACCATCAAGGGATTGGTCGCCGGCACCGTGAACGTCGGCATCGCCCTGGCTCGCGGGGCCGAGGTGCCGGGCGGATGGACCGTGTTGTCGTGCGCGGTCGTGGGGCTGGCGGGGTACGGGGTCAGCCTCACGCTGTTCGTCCTGGCCCTGCGAAACCTCGGAACGGCTCGGACGGGGGCGTACTTTTCGGTGGCCCCGTTCGTCGGGGCGGCGATCTCGATGCTCGTCCTCAGGGACCGCCCCACGATCGCCTTCTTCGTGGCGGCTGCTCTGATGGGCCTCGGAGTCTGGCTCCACCTGACCGAGCGGCACGACCACGAACACGACCATGAGGCGATGTTGCACGACCACGCCCACGTCCACGACGAACACCACCAACACGCCCACGGCCCGGACGGCCCGCCCGGAGAACCCCACAGCCACCCCCATGACCACCAGCCAATGCGACATTCGCACCCGCACTACCCGGACCTCCACCACCGCCATGAGCATTAGGAACCAACTCGGGGCGACAGCAGATCACAATCTCAAAGGCCGGAATCGAGGCTACCTTGCGGACGCCACCCTCACTTCGGGAACGGCTCGGCTTCCCGGTACTTGTAAAGAGCTTCCTCGGCTTCGGACCACTTGCCCGACTTGGCCTGGGCGAAGATGTCGGAGAGTGTCTTGTGGTTGGCTTCCGACAGGACCGCGTCCGCCCGCCGCTTGTCGATCAACGCCTTGCTCTTCTCCAGTTCCTTGAGGTTCTTGGTCGTGACGGCGGTCAGCAGCGCATCGGTTAGGCGGCGGTTTTGCCGGGCGGCCTCGGTCGGTTGGCCGCAGCCGGTGACGCTGAGCAGGCCGGAGAAGAGGAGGGCCACCACGATCATAAGGCACAACAGGTTCGAGTTTTTCATGCTAATAGTCCCCGATCACTTCGCCGCCCTGGCGACTGCACAACGCTTGGAACAGCGAGAAGCGGATGTTGTCCGTGACGAACCGCACCGAGCCGTCTCCCATCAGCACGTTGCACCCTCCCGTGTGCTGCGAGTGCATCTGATCGGTGTGTCCGCCCGGCCAGTTCGGCGGGTGGATGATCTGCGGGTCTTCGTAGATCGACGGCCCGCTGTTGGCCCCGACGTAGCTGCCGGCATTGTCGTAGTTGATGCCCGGCCCGCCGGTGCCGGAACTGGCGAACTGGTTGTACGAGTAGTGCTTCGCCCCCGGCACCACCCCGGCCCACACCGCGTCAGCCAAGTATGGCGTCCGCTCGCCGGCGAACACGGTGTTGCTCAACCCGTCCGTCACGTCGGCCACCCGTACCTTGCTGTTCCGGTACATGACCCCGTTGCAGCCGAGGACCGGGTCGTCGTAGTTGGTCGTCGCCGGCGACGACCAGATGTCGTTCCAGCCGACGTTGTGGACGTAGTTGGAGCGGGCGAAAACGGCGTTCTGCCAGACGTTCATGTTGATGTCGGTGATGCCGACAGTCGGCGTGTTGCCCGTCGCCGACGGGCAGAGAAAGATTGCGACTGGCGACTTCACCGCCGCCGAATTGGCCGCGTCCCAGCACGGCAAGTCCATCCGCAGCGACTGGTGAAGGTTGCCTTGCTCGACGTTGGGCAGGAGGATGGCGAGCCAACTCCAACCCGGCCCCCAATCCCCCGTCTGCGGGTCACGGTAGCCGACGCCGGGGGTGCTGACGTACCCGGCGGGGTAGCGACCGATTGCCCCCTCGTAGTTGTGCAGGGCGAGGCCGATCTGCTTGAGGTTGTTCTGGCACTTCATGCGGGAGGCCGCCTCACGCACCTTCTGCACCGCCGGCAGCAACAAGCCGATGAGGATGGTGATGATGGCGATCACCACCGGCAATTCGATCAGGGTGAAGGCGGGGTGGTCTGTGATTCATCGAAGGTCGCTCCATAGGGGGCAGGGGAAAAGTCGTTGTTAGTCTTAGCTAACAAGACAAGATAATCGAGACTAATTAACAAAATGGCCCGGAAAACCCCGACATTTTAGCGTGTCGCCGGCCAGCAGTGGCAAACCGAGGAATCGAAATGACGCCGACGAAACCCCGCCAAGAGTTCAAGATTCAAGGGCTGGACTGCGCCGAGGAAGTCACCGTCCTCAAGCGGGAAGTCGGCCCGGTCGTCGGCGGCGAGGAACGCCTCGCCTTCGACATCCTGAACGCCCGGATGATCGTGAACGCCGGCCCCGACGAAGTCGCCCCCGACAAAATCACCGTGGCGGTTGCCCGAACCGGGATGCGGGCCGAGCCGTGGCGTGCGGACGAGGTCGGCGAGAGGGGACTCGGCTTCTGGGCGAGGCGGGGGCGGACCATCCTCACCGTGGCGAGCGGGCTGGCGTCCGGCGTGGGGGCGATGCTCCACGTCGCCGGCGGGTGGACCCTGAAGCCGGGTGTCGCGGCTGAAACGTGCTACCTCCTGGCCATGCTCGCCGGGCTGTGGCTAGTGCTGCCGAAGGCGTGGATTGCGTTGAAGCGACTGCGGCCCGACATGAACCTCTTGATGGTTGTCGCCGTGGCCGGAGCCGTCGTGATTGGGGAGTGGGCCGAGGCCGCGACGGTGGCATTCCTGTTCGCCTTCTCGCTGGAGTTGGAGGCGTGGAGCGTCGGGCGGGTCCGCCGGGCGGTCGCGTCTTTGCTCGACCTCGCCCCACCCACCGCTCGGGTCGTCACCGAAAGCGGACCCGAACGCGATGTGCCGGTGAAGGATGTGGCGGTCGGGGCGGTCATCGTCGTTCGGCCCGGCGAGCGCATCCCTCTCGACGGGAAGGTCAACAAGGGGAGCGGCCACGTCAACCAAGCCCCGATCACCGGCGAGAGCATCCCGGCCCCGAAGCAGCCCGGCGACGACGTGTTCGCCGGCACCGTGAACGCCGAAGGGGTGCTGGAGGTGGCGGTCACGCGAGCCGCGAACGACACCACCCTGGCCCGCATCATCCGCATGGTCGGGGAATCGCAGTCGCGGCGGGCGGCGTCCGAGCGGTGGGTCGATCAGTTCGCCGCGATTTACACCCCGGCGGTCATGGCCCTGGCTGTGGCCGTGGCCCTGGTCCCGCCCCTGGCCTTCGCGGGCGGGTGGTGGGAGTGGGTGTACCGGGCGTTGGTGCTGCTGGTCATAGCCTGTCCGTGTGCGATGGTGATCTCCACCCCGGTGAGCATCGTGGCCGCGTTGACCGCCGCCGCCCGCAACGGCGTGCTGGTGAAGGGCGGCATGTTCATCGAACTCCCGGCCAAACTGAAAGTGGTCGCCCTGGACAAGACGGGGACACTGACGGAAGGCCGGCCCGCCGTCGTCGAGGTCGTTCCGCTCAACGGCCACGACGAGGCCGAATTGCTGGCACGGGCCGCCGGGCTGGAAGCCCGGAGTGAACACCCGCTGGCCCGAGCCGTCATCGAATACGCCCAGGCGAAGAGGATCGTAGTCACGACCGCCGAAGACCTGCGGGCCGTTCCCGGTAAAGGTGCCGTGGGGCGGTGGCAGGGCCGGGAGTTCTGGGTGGGGTCGCCGCGTTACCTGACGGAACGGGGACAGGAAACGGACGACGTGCGTGGGCGGGTCGCCGCGATGGCCGGGGCGGGCCGGTCGGTCGTCGTGGTCGGTAACGAGAAGCACGTCTGTGGCCTAATCGCCCTGGCTGACGCCGTCCGCCCGGCGGCGAAGGACGCCGTCCGCGAACTGAAGGAGCTCGGCGTGGTCCGGGTCGTCATGCTGACCGGCGACAACGAGGCCACGGCCCGAGCCGTGGGCAAGGACGCCGGGGTGGACGACGTGCGGGCCGGGCTGCTGCCCGAGGAGAAGGTCGCGGCGGTCGAGGCACTGGTCGCCGAGTTCGGCACCGTGGCGATGGTCGGCGACGGGGTGAACGACGCCCCGGCCCTGGCGCGGGCGAGCCTGGGCATCGCAATGGGTGCCGCCGGGACCGACGCGGCCATCGAGACGGCGGACGTGGCCCTCATGTCCGACGACTTGGGCAAGCTCCCGTGGCTGATCCGCCACAGCCGGCGGACGATGGCGGTGATCCGGCAGAACGTCGCCTTCTCGCTGGCCGTGAAGCTGGTGTTCGTGGTCCTCACGTTCGCGGGGTACTCGTCGCTCTGGGCCGCGATTGCCGCCGACACCGGGGCGTCCCTCCTCGTCATCTTCAATGGGCTGCGGCTGCTGCGCTCGCCCCTCTGAAATCGTCGAATTTGCCGAGGGTTCGACGCTCACGCGAGCCGCTTGAACGCCCGGCGAAGGTGGTCCAACTCGCCGGGTCGCCATGCGTCCGGCGGCATCGACAGCCGGACGAGTCCGCCCGGGTAGGTCGTGGCCGCGACACCGGCGTCTCGGAGTGCGGCGCGGAGCGATTCCGGGTCTCCGGCACGAACCCTGGGCCGTCGTGCCCGAACCAACAGCATCCCGGACCGAAGTTCGAGAACCGGTAACTGCGGTTCCCACCCGGCCCCCGCAACGGCTACCACGGCCTCCTCCAGGTTTCGCAGCCGCGATGGCAAAGCCCCGACCGAGCCGGAGGCATCGGCGAGTGCGCCTTGCGTGGAAAAGAGGGGGGCGAGGTTGACGGTCTCGGATAGGTGCTCTTCGGTGCCGTCTTCGAGACGGGCCGTGAACCGCAAGAGGGGGTCGTCGATCTCGCCGGAGCGGACGCCGTGGGCCAGCACCGATTCGATTCGCCCGCGGGACTGTCTCCGGCCGTAGAACGCCATGCCGAGGGGGTGATGGCCCCGCAACCACTTGTGTGACCCGGCCAAGTAGAGATCGCAAACTTCGGATCCGAGTGAGGAGGGGAGGTGGCAGAACTCCTGGGCACCATCGACCACGACCGTCCGAACCGTGTGGACGGCCTCCAGCCGACGCACGACCTTCTCGACCGGAAACCGCACCCCCAGGTTGTTGACCGCCGTCAGGTAAAGCCCGTCGCACCCGGCCCGGCCAAATCGGTCGCACACGAGGTCGATGAGTTCGTCTTCGGTCATCCGCCGGGAAAGCACCCCCTCGCGGAGGGGAACCTCAGTCAGCGTGCGGCCGGACGCGGCGGCTTCGGCGGCCAGGATGGCTTTGTATGGGTGCCAATCGAGGTCGGTCGTGAGGACATTCCGGCACGGGTGATACAGGAGGCGTGCGGCGAACCGCATGAGAGCCGTTGATCGGGAGGCGAGCAGGATCGGCGATTCGGCGGGACTTCCCGCCAGTGATCGGAGGCCGGCCTTCAGCCGCCCGACGCCGTGCCAGCCATCGAGTCCGGGATACCGAGACGGGAACGAACTGGGGCATTCCCGGAAGCCGTTCGACAGGAAGCGGTCGAAGTACAGCCCGCCGCCTTCGTCCCCTGCTATCGTGACGAAATCCCGGTGAGCGGCGGCGGCACCGGGCGACATCCGGCCCAAGCGGGCCGTGTCCAGGTAGAGCAACTCGGGCAACCAACCTCCTTTGATACAAGCGTACACATGGTACTCAAGCTGGTAGGGATGCCAACAGGGACTGATACGGAATTCCGAAGATCGACAATCGCCGCCAGCGGTCGTCCGCCAACCGCACGGACTGTGGGTCGAACGATAGGGTGAACCGGATGGTCCGGGACTGCTCGTCGAGTTCTTGGGTGCCGACCGCCCGGTCCCCGTAAATGCCGAAGTCGGCGAGCAAGTCCGGCTCCCCGTGGAGTGCAGATTCCCGGACCAGGACGAGGTGCAGGCCGTGGTCGTGCTGCTCTTGAAGCCACACTTGGATCGCGTCGGTCGGTAGTTCATTGTCGTTCGGCCAGAGCGCGTCGGGGAGAATCGCGATTCGCTCGATCAGCACCCGCCGGTGAACGGCCTCGAAGTTGGCCCGCATGCTCTGCCGGCCCGGTGCGTCCTGCCAGTAGTTCCCGCTCCGCACCCAGGCGACGGATCGGTATTCCCGAACGCTCACCCCCGCGAGCAATTGTTCGTAGACCGCTCGCCACGTCTCCGTTCCGGCGAACACGACCGTGCCGGCGGCGATGGTGTTGATCTGGGCGTTGACGGAGGCGAGTTTGAGGGCGGCGATTTCGCGGAGTAGGGGGTCCGTCTGCTCGGCCAAGGTGGTGAGTGCCCGGCAATAGGCCAAATACAAGGGGTAAAGGGCTTCTTCGGGGGCCAGGGCGAAGGGGACAGCGAGCCGTTCGATGACTTCGTTCCGCCGACGGTCCCGCGATTCTTCCTGTTTGAGGTAACTCACGAAGAGTCCGCCCAGGATGCTGATGAACGCGCCCAGCACGGCAAGTTGAGCCGGGAGCGGAGCAAAGGTCGCCACCAGCGCCATCGCAAGCGACCCGACCAATGCAGTGCCGAGAAACCGGAACGAGAGGAGAGCGGTCTGGCGGTGAGGAGATGGTGGCGCGGACATGTGCCGACGGTACGCCACGTTGGACCGGGAAGCAAGTGGGGAGACCTAGCGTCCCGTGAGGAACTCCCCGGCCGTCGCGAAGGGCCGGGGAGTTCCTCACACGTTCGGGTCTATTCCGTTGCTATCGGGCAGCGGGGCGACACCGAGTACTACTCCTTGACCTTCACGTGGAAGCCGGCCGTGTTCAACGCCTTGACCAACTCGGCGGCGTCGAACTCGCCGGTCACTTCGGCCGTCGTGACTTTCGCCTTGGCGCTATCCCCGGCCACGCCCTTCACGCCCTTGATCGCCTCACGGAACGATTTCACGCAGCCGCCGCACGAGTTGTGGAAGCCGGTCACGGTCAGCGACTTGACCTGCCCCGACTTGACCCCACTGTCGTCCTTGAAGGCGAACCCTTTGTTGTCGCCGGTGTCGCCGTGGAAGCCCCCTTCGGCGAGGGCGTCGAGCGCCTTCTGAGCCGCCTTCGCGTCCGCTGCCGTGAACTTGGCCGTGTTCGCCTCCTGGTCGGTCGAGACGCCGGTGACGCCTTCGACCTTCCCGAGGATTTTGGCCACTTCCTTGGCGCAACCACCGCAGCACATGTGGACGCGCTTCAGCTCGACCGTGGTGTCCGCAGCCGTGGCCGGCAGTGTCCAGGTCGCCAAGGCCGCGAGGGCGACCAGCCAAGTGTACCTTGTCATCGTTCGTCACTCCAGAATTTGTGTGCGTGCGGAACGGACCTCTGTCCGCCCGCGATCGAACCGGTAGGTGGCCCGCAAGCCATCGCTAATTTACTGGGCCGGTCGTCTGCGGGCAATCTTCAACACAGCGCGGTGGTCTTGGCCGAACCGACACATCCCATCGCAGTGGTCGCTGAGGTCGGAGAAAAGGATGTAGTGGAGGTCCGCCCCGGCGAACGACGGGCGGGTGAGTTGGGCGTGAATCTCGCGTTCCCGCGCATCCGGGGCCACCAAGTAGAGTTGGTCGGGGCGAGCGGCGGCGGACGATGAGAGATCGAGCAGGCGGAGGATGCCGGAGTAGATGGACGTGCTTTTCTCCACCTCGAACCCGCACACCACCCGGCCCCCGGCCGGGTCGAGCCAGAGTACGTCGATGAGCGAGACGGTCTGTGCCACGTCGGCGGGGAGGCCCAGTTCTGGGAGCGCGTCGATGCAAAGCGACGACAGACTCACACCGTCGAACACCCGCCTCCGGTCGTTCGACGCCACGTGGACGGCGCACCCGAGTGCCCGGCCGGTCTTGGCGAGCAGGTACTGCATCCGCAGGTGGTCGCCCTTTTCCTTCCGATCCGCCTCGACCTCTTGGTGCCTCTTTCGGGCGACCTTGTCCGCCGCTGCTCGCTCTTCGGCTAGGACTGCGGCCGCCGTCTCGCTCACCACGAGCCGACCGATGCCGACCTCGAACAAGAGTCCGGCGAACGCGCCGAGGTCGGTCGAGAGCGGCGGGGAGAGGCGGACGTTCGCCCCGCGGACCGTCTCCCGCATCTCCAAGTAGGCGGCCCACGAACCGAGCTTCTTCGAGTCGGCGAACACCGCGTTGAACCCGCGGAGGATGGCCGTGTTGAACGGCGGGAACAGGGTCGGGTGAAGGAAATAAAGGATGTTCGCCACGGCTGGGCCGAGGCCCTTGATCTTGCGGCGGTCGAGGGCGAACACTAGGTCGCGGAGGCGGCCTTCGTCGGCCGTGTTCAGGCAGCCGTCCAGGAACTCGGCGAACGCCCGCTTGTGGCCGTCGTCCTCATAGATGTCGGGGATGCGGAGCTTGGGCTTCCAGTAAAAGGCGTGGGCGGCCCCCTGGAACACCTGCTTCTGCTCGGTTACGGACTCCAGCACCGTTTCGAGCGGTGACCCCTTGTAGTCGTTCCCGAACGTCCCGGCCCGGACCGTCCGCACCACCTCTTCGACCCCGCGGCGAATCGACCGGAACGCCTTCAGCCGGTTCCCGTCTTGGAGAAACCAGGTGTGGTACACGGACTCGGGGTCGCGGCGATAGCGGTCGGTGAGGGCGTCGAGATCGGACAATCGGGTTCTCCAAAAAGACATTGTCGTCGTGTTCAGTCGGGCGTAACCGGTTGATTCCCGGACGGAGTGTTTGTTCGTCACGCTACTGTGGGGAATTGGCAACGATACCGGCACGGTGCCTTTTTTTTGGCCGGTGGTTCCACCGGGACGGGCCGATTCCGATCTGCACCGCAGATCGCCCTTATAATCGCTACAGACGGAAATCTCCACTAGGCCAATGCGGTTTATCAGCACGACCACTCATTCCGGGTGAACCTGCGCATCCCAACTTGCCGATCCCAACCCTACGGCAGGAATTCCTGCCGGCAATTATCGCCTTGGCGGAGGCGAATCTGGAGAAATCAAGATGCGCTACCGCGTTCGAGCAATCATATTCGGAATCTCGTCAGCCGTCGCCGCGGCGGCCGGGTGTCAGACAACCGACCAACAAAGCCGGCCCCACCCCAATACACCTCGGCCGATGGCCGTTGCTCCGACGGCATCCGCCTCGGCCAAGGTGATCCCGGCCGCGGCCGTCGTCCCGGCGGGCGATGCCGCTTCGGGCGTCGTCCCGGCGGCCGTACTTCCGACCAGTACCCCGGCCGCGACTGGCCCCCTCACGATCGCGGATCTGGAACAACTCGCCCTCGCCCACAATCCAACCCTCGTCCAGGCCGCCACCTTCATCGACGCGGCGCGCGGGAAAGCCCTCCAAGCCGGGCTACCGTTCAACCCGACGGCCGGGATCTCCGCCGAGAACATCGGAGCCGCCCGAACGGCCGGGGAGTGGACGTGGTTCTCCCTCCAGCAACAGATCGTAACCGGCGGCAAACTCCGGCTCAGCCGGCAGAAGTACGAGCAGGAGGCCGAACTGGCGGAGATCCAGGCTCAGGCCCAGCGGCTGAAGGTGGTCAACGGGCTGACCGCCGCGTACTTCGACATCCTCTCGGCCCAGTTGACGGTCGAGAACGAACGTCAACTGGCGAAGAACGCCGAGGAGGCGGTCAAGACGACCGAACAGATGCTCAACGTGGGCCAAGCGAACCAGCAGGATCTGCTCCAGGCTCAGATCGAAACGTCCCAGGTCCGGATCGCGGTCCGCAACGCCGAAGACCGGCTCCGACAGAACTGGGTTCACCTAGCAACCCAGGTCGGTGTCCCCGACCTCCCGCAGCAGCCGCTCGTCGGCCAGTTGGAGCCGGACGGCCCGGCGCTCGACCGAGCCGAGTCCTTGGCCCGGCTGCTCCAGGATAGCCCCGAACTGGCGTTCGCGGTGACCAAAGTGCGGCAGGATCAAACTCAGCTTCAGCGAGAGCGGCGGGAGCCGATCCCGAATGTGACCGTGAATGGGGGCGTCGGGTACAACTACGAGACCCAGAACCCGACGGCGCGAGTCGGCCTCTCCCTCCCCCTGCCGCTGTTCGACCGCAACCAGGGAACCGTCCGCCAAGCGGCGGCCGACCTGACCCGGTCGCAAGCCGAAGTGTCCCGGATCCAGCTCGAACTCCAGCGGCGGTTCGCGGATGCGTTTACTCGCTACCAGACGTCGCGGGACGCGGCGGAAAACTTCCGCGACCAGGTGCTGCCCAAGGCCCGCAAGGCGGTCGAATTGTACGAGGAGCAGCTCAAGACTCGGCGGGCGGCGTTCCCGCAGGTGCTGGTCGCCCGGCGGACGGCGTACCAACTTAACGAAGATTACAACAAGTCGCTCGTGCAGTTCCGCCGGGCCGAAGTCGAGGTCCGCGGGCTGCTGCTGGTGGACGGGCTGACCGCCCCGTCGAACCCGACCCCGCCGGGCCACATCGGCGCGACCCCGCGACCCCGGTAATGCCGCCGAGCGAGAGGGGCGGGAAAGCAAAAGCTTTCCCGCCCCTCTCGCCTGCCGCTCTCAATCACGACGGTCGAGCTATTTCTTGTGGCCCTCGTGTTCGTCCTTCTTGGGTGCCGGTTCTTTCTTCGGGTCCATCTTCATCCCCTCGTGGCCCTTGGCCGGCGGGTCCATCTTCATCCCGCCGTGGCCGTCGTGGCCGGAAGCCTTGCCCGGTCCGGCCCCCGGAACGCTCGCCCCTGGGGCCACCTCCCCCTTCCCGGACACGACTTTGTCGTAAAGCTCGGGCGGCAGCACCCGGATGAGGGTGGTCAGCCCCTCGACGTCCGCGAACCAGCCGTCCCGCATGCCCCGCGTCTCCGGCTTGGCGAGTTTCTTCAACTCGGCCGCCGAGTAGCTGGCCATCCCGGACATCTCCTGGGGGAAGCCCGGCACGCTCATGCCGTCCTTCAGGTCCATCCCCTTCGTCCCCGACTGACCACCCATCATCGGCCCGGTTCCGACGGCCCGGTCGGGTCCGGTGTTCTCCCCCGTCCCCCGGCCGAGGCTGCCCCCGAAGTCCGGGTTCAAGGCCGGGCCGCGGGTGAGCATTCCCATCCCGGTGGCCATGCTCCCGCCGGCCGTCATCCCCTTCATGGTACCCCCGCCCATCGGCCCGGCCATCGTGGACATGAAGTTCATCATGTGGTGGAACATGTGGCAGTGGAGCACCCAGTCCCCGGGGTTCCACGCCACGAACTCGATGTCCACCGCCTGGGCTACCCCGACCAGCACGTTGTTATGGGGCGTCCAGGCCGTCACCGGCAGCCGCCCGCCCTCGGTCCCGGTGATCCAGAAGGTCATCCCGTGCAGGTGCATCGGGTGGTGGTCGATGACGCTGAAGTTGACCATCCGGATGCGCACCCGGTCCCCCTGGCGGACCACCATCGGCGTGATGTACGGGGCGGCACGGCCGTTCGTCGTGAAGATGTTGAACTCCATCGACATCGTGTTGGTGACTGACGCCCCGGGCAGGATGGCCCACTCCTGGAGGATCAGGGCGAAGTCCCGATCCACCGGCGGGTCCCAGGCGGCCTTCGGGTGGACGATGAACAGCCCGACCAACCCCATCGCCTGCTGCATCGGCACGTGCGTGTGGTAGAAGAAGGTGCCGTTCTGCCGCAGCTCAAACTCGTAGGTGAACATCCCGCCGGCCGGAATCGGGTCCTGGGTCAGGCCCATCACCCCGTCCATTGCCGCCGGCACGTCCAGCCCGTGCCAGTGGACGGTGGTCGCCTCGGGCAACTCGTTGTGGACGATGATGC
The DNA here is from genome assembly GCA_043785105.1 of Fimbriiglobus sp. GTDB lineage: Bacteria > Planctomycetota > Planctomycetia > Gemmatales > Gemmataceae > Fimbriiglobus. The sequence goes on along the minus strand of JAYVXO010000214.1, from coordinate 4,721 downwards.
GGACCTTGTCCCCCTCGACGACCTCGATGGTCGGGCCGGGCATGCTGCCGTCTTTCGCCATGGCCATGCCGGGCATTCCGGGCATGGAACTCGCGCCGTTCGGGCCGGGTTCGGCACCGTAGCCCCACACGTCGAACCACTGGTCGGGAAGGAACTCGCGTTTCATGTGCCGAGCGTACAGGTGGAACTCCTTCGCCCCGCCGACCATCTTCCAGGGCAACTTCCCAATGTCCGGGTGTTCGACCGGGACGGGCGGCTCGCCAGACTTGCGGCGGCCGGGGGTCAGCTTACCTCGGTCGCCTGGGTCCGTCGGCCCGTAGTTCTTACCGCCTCCGGCGTGCCCGGCGTGCGGGTCGTCCTTCGCGGGCGTCGGCTCCTGGGCGGCAACCGACCCGGCCAGGAACCCACCGGCGAGGGCGGTGCCCCCAAGGAGGAAGTTTCGACGATCAGATTCCGCGCCCATGGGATACCTCTCTTTGCGGACTTGCCCGCCAGTCGCTTATCGTTATTTGAATTAGTTTACCCAGTGGATTGCATACATCCGCAGGTCGAAACCGGGTCGGCCTACCCCGACCGGGTCTTGCATCCGCGAGAGACGGCACAACCCCACCGCCGTCCGGCTCGGACGCGGCAGGGAACGGACGGTTGATGTTACTTCTTCGTCTCGGCCTCGATCTTCGTTATCGTGTGCTTGTCGCCCTCTTCCTTCAGGGTGACCTTGACCTTGGTGTGCGGCTTGAGGTCTTTGAGCTTGGCATCCTTGCCGTCGAGGGTGATCTTCACCTCCTTGGGCACCGGGTGGGTGACCTCCTTCTTGTCCTCCCCGACAATCGTCAGCTTGTCGTCGTCGATTTTGACGATGTGCCCGTCCAGAGTGTGTTCCTTCTTACTCCTGCGCCTGGGCGTGGCCCCCCCATCCCAGGAAGACCACGGCCGCGGCCAGCAGGCCAGCGGTGACGCGATGCGTCATAACAGTGTCCCTTCGGTGAAGCGGTGGGCGACCTGGTTAGCAATCGGTGCTGGCGGTCGCCCGTGACCGGCACCGTTGACTCTAAAACGCGCCCACCGACTGTCCGGCGTGGTGGTCGGCGTCCTTTGTGTCGTAATCCTTCAAGCTGATCGGTTCTGCTTGGTGCCATGATCTTGAAGCAAATCCCGAACCAGATTCGCGGGATCGACTCTGCACTGCGACTGTAGACGATCCGATGATCGACGCGCTTTGTAATCGGCAGACTGTTGTTTCAAATGCTGCCCGCCTCGCGTCATGGCTCCCGCCAGCCCGACCGGCACCCGCCCACGAGCCCCTCGGCTTCGGCCGGCCCCCAGGTTCCGGCAGCATAGTTCGGGAACGGCGGCGGCGGTCCGTCTCGCCAGGCGGTCAGGATCGAGTCTGCGAACGACCAAGCGGCGGACACCTCGTCCGACCGAAGGAAGAGGGTGGGGTCGCCGCGGATGGCGTCCAGAAGCAACCGCTCGTAGGCTTCCGGGACCGGCTCGTCGAACGACTCGGCGTAACCGAACTCCATCCGCACCGGCCCGAGGGCCAGCCGCATCCCCGGCCGCTTTGCCGCGAACGACAGGCTGATTCCCTCATCCGGTTGAATCCGGAATACCAGCGTGTTCGGCTGCGCCCCTGCGTTGCAGCACTCGCAAGTTGCCCCGCATTCACACCCTCGGTCGCACAGCCCGCCGCCTCGGATCGGGGCCGTGAACAGCCCGGTCGGTGCCCGCTTAAACTCGACTGCCACCTCGGTCACCCGCCGCGGTAGCCGCTTCCCGGCCCGGAGCAGGAACGGCACGCCGGCCCACCGCCAGTTGTCCACTTCGGCCCGTATCGCCACGAACGTCTCGGTCGCGGAGTTGCCCGCCACCCCTTCTTCGTCCCGGAATCCCCTGCGGTCCTGGCCATCGATCAGCATGGGGCCGTATTGCCCCCGGATCACCCGGCGGGGGACGTCGGCTTCCCGGAGCGGAACGAGACTTCGCAGCACCTTCACTTTCTCCGCCCGCACGTCGTCGGCCCCGAGAGACGCGGGTGGCTCCATTGCGACCAGGGCGAGGAGTTGAAGGAGGTGGTTTTGAACCACGTCCCGCAAGGCACCAGCCTGGTCGTACCAAGCCCCTCGCCGCCCGGTCATCCCGTCGGCCTCCGCCATCGTGATCTGGATGTGGTCGATATATCGGCGGTTGAAAAGCGGCTCGAAGATGCCGTTGCCGAAGCGGAAGGCCAACAGGTTCTGAACGGTCTCTTTGCCGAGATAGTGGTCGATCCGGTAGATCTGCTCCTCCCCGAGGAACCGGCGGAGGTGCCGGTCGAGGGTTAGGGCCGAAGCGAGATCCCGGCCGAACGGCTTCTCCACTACCACGCGAGTCCACCGCTGCTCGGCGGCAGGCGGGAGCAGTCCGGCCCCTGCCAGTCGCTCGACGATGGACGGAAAGTGATCCGGGTCGGTGGCCAGATAATACAAGCGGTTCCCGTGGTTTCCCAACCCGGACTCGACCTCTTCGAGCTTCCGGGCGAGATCGACATACCCCGCCGCCGCAGTGAAATCCGCCCGGTGGTAGTGGACGGAACCGGCGAACCGATCCCAATCGGCCCCGACCTCGACTCCCGCCAGGGAGTGGGCTGCGTCCCGCAGTTCGGCCCGGAACCGGGCGTCGTCCTTGTCCCGCCGGCCGACCCCAAGGACCGCGAACGGGGCGCTGAAGAACCCACCCTTCCAGAGTCGGAACAAGGCCGGGACGAGTTTGCGCGCGGTCAGGTCGCCGGTCGCTCCGAACACGACGACCGTGAATGGCTCGTTGACCCGTATCGGTGGCAACCCCATTCCGCCGAGGCCCGTCGCGAGGGTGTGGCCGGTCGCATTGCTTTCGTTCGGTGCGGTCGTCATGGTGTGCCCCTGATCCCAGACGGAAACTGGAAGCCGAAGGACTTCCCGTACTTGTTCAATGGTGCTTGTAAAAGCCCACTCCCTTGATGTCGTTCCAAGATGTCGTCTGATGGCACTTGTAACACTCGTCGACTTTGGCGGTCGGCTGACGGGCGACCTTGGCCGAGATCATCTCAAAGTGCATCATGTAATGACTCGGCGGTGCTTGATGGCACTGGACGCAGTCCATGGATTTCGGCGACGGGTGCCGGAACTCGGGGATCGTCCACTTCGTCGTCGAATGGCATTGCGCGCAGTCTTGACCGAAGAGCTTGGCATGTCGATCCTTGTTGGAGTGGCAGCTCGCGCAATTCAGAACCGCTTCCTGCGGGCTGAGGCTCAAACGGCCGTCCGATCCGTGCCCCGCGGGCCGGTGCTTGCCGATCCAGTCGAGGAGGTCTTTCCGCACCCGTTCGTTCTCACCGCCCGGTGCGCGGTCGTCTTTCATCTGGCGGAAGCCGATCTCGGCGAGCGCCCCGTGGTCCATGCCGGTCGGGCGGCGATCGAGTCCCCGGTGCTCGCGGTGGCACTCGACGCAACTGCTCACGTTGGCGTGAAACGCGGTCGGCTGGCGCTTCAATAACGACTCGTCGTTGGCGTGGCAGGCGATGCAACTGCTCGCTTCGACACCCTTGCCGGCCGTGTGGCAGGCCGCGCAGTTGTGTTCCAGAAACGCATGTGACTTGGACAGATCGCCGGGTCGGGCCATCCGCTCCCAGGCCGTTTCGCTCGTCATGCCGGATCGCTCTCCGCCGGAATGACTCCCCAGAAAGTAGTACCCGCCGAATAACGCCGCGAAGATCGCCGCCGCGGCGGCGACGTGCCAGAGTTTCATGAGAGCCACCTCAGCCCGAAGTGAATGCTCGCCCAGACGTGCAGCCCGAGCAGCACATACAGGATCACGCAAAGGACGAGGTGGAGCATCAGCCATCGGCCACACCAGCGCTTGACGAACTCGTGCGTGCGGATCGCGTACTCCAAATCCGCCACGGATTCGGCACACCGGGTGACTTCGCCGGCAGGGCCGCCGGAGGAGAGATCGAGTCCGAGTGACGCCAGACCGGCCACCAGCAGGGGCGACTTCGGAAGGGCTTTCATTGCGGCCGGGGAGTTCTCCATCACCCCCCACGCACTGTCCAGATCGCCCCGGGCGGTCTGCAAGAGCAGCAACTTGTCCTTGATCTCCCGGTTGACATAACTGAGCAGGTAGCGGCCGATGAACCCGCTCACGACGACGAGCAGCATCACGGCCGTCAGCGCGACTCCCAGCGGGCTGACGAACTTGTGGCCGGTGTGGATGATGCCCAGCAGTGGGCCGAGGATGCCCGCGTAGACGTGCAACGTCATCCACGTCTGCAACGAAACGTGCGGCGTGATCCGCACGCTGAGGAAGGGGATGCGCTTGACGAGCGGGTACGCGAGCGGGACGAGCATGAGCACGGCCCCCGCGATCCCGAACGCCGCCCCGACCCCACTACCCGCGAACTGCGGCGAAGTGTGGACGAGGAAGCCGAGCCAGGCGAACATCAGGACGCCGAAGACGCCGGCGACGACAATGCGCTCGCGTTCTTTCATGGCTACGCCTCCACCGCGATGTCGCCCTTCGGCTTCGCCTGGCAGGCGAGAATGATGCCGTTGGTCTTGTCCTCGGGCGTCAGCGAGTCCTCGACCTCCATCGTGACCTCGCCGGATGTCATCTTCACCTTGCAGATTCCGCAGGTGCCGACGCGGCACGAGTTCTCGATGCCGATGCCGAGTTCCTCGGAGAGTTCGAGCACGGTCTGGCCGACG